>CAYJHJ010000014.1:0-30999 GCA_964370095.1 uncultured Desulfovibrionaceae bacterium
TTAAAAGAGATAAAGTTGAAATAGAAACTCTTCGTGGTTTGATGACTTTGCCAAATGCAGCTAAAGCAAATTATGATAAAGTTATACTTGAAAGAATGCCTGCTTTGAGGGAATATGTTGAAAATTCACCTCTTAACAAGCATATTGAGGGTAAGGGCAAAAAAGGTGTTATCACCTATAGTGCTCCTTCAATGCTTGTTGAAGATTATAAAGCAAATGTTGAACCGGATCTTGATATACTTGAAATTGCTTTCACACATCCACTTCCAATGAAGAAAATCAAAGCGTTTTGCGATAGTATTGATGGCGATGTGTATATTATTGAAGACGGTTACCACTATTTGGAAGAAGAGTGTAAAATTGCAGGGATTAACGTTATTGCAAAACCTTATGATGCACCAAATACTGAATGGACGCCAGAAAGCGTGAAAAATTTCTTGTCAGGCACAAAGGCTGAGCCTAAAGCTCCTTCACTTTCACTTCCACGCCCTCCTATGATATGTGCCGGCTGTCCATACCGAGCTACAGCTGAAGTTATTTCACGCATGAAAAAGAAAAATGAAATCCATACAGTTTTTGGAGACATTGGCTGTAACACATTATTATTCTTCCTAAATGCTGTTGATACAGGCCTTGGCATGGGTGCCAGTGAAAGTATACGCACTGGCTATATTCTTTCTAAACCAGATGACAGAAGTAAATGCTTCAGCCTTCTTGGTGACGGAACAGAATGTCATACCGGTTTAGATGCTACAAGAAATGCTATTTTCAGAAAAGCACCGGGTGTTAAAGTTATTCTTGATAATGAATGGGTTGCCATGACAGGTGGCCAGCCTTCACCTGCTTCACCGAATAACTTGGCAGGGCAGTCAACATCTTTTAGACTTGAAGCTGTTCTAAAAGCTGAAGGTGCTGAAGTTATGCGTGTGAATGCCTATGACTATAAAGCTGTGCAAGAAACCTTGAAAGAAGCCCTCAAAAGAGGTGAAAACAATGAATTTGTAGTTGTGCTTATTTCTGGAACATGTGTACGTAAAGTTCCGGCTGCAAATTGGGCATATAGACCTCAATTAGACAAAGAAAAATGTATAGCGTGCGGAAGCTGCGGAATTTGTGCAGGCATTGAATTTGATGAAAGTAAAAGCCCGCGTTGGAATAACTTATGTAATGGTTGTGTTATGCAAACACCTGTTTGCCAGCAAATGTGCCCAACAAAAGCTATTTCAATAGATACAAAAACCGTTGTTAAAGAAGAGAAAGTTCAAAGCAAGCTTCCAAGTGCACCTGAAAACCTTGATATAGAAAAACTGGCTTCAAAACCTGAAAAATTAAATCTTGCTATACGTGGAATTGGCGGACAAGGAAACCTTTTCTTTGGTAAAGCCTTGTCACAAATGGCTTTTATAGCAGGCTATGGTAAAGAAAATATTCTTAAAGGTGAAACGCATGGTATGGCTCAAATGGGTGGCCCTGTTATTTCAACTTTCAATTGTGGTGATGTTTATAGCCCAATTTTAGCGCCTAAAGCAGCAATGTGCCTTATTGCCATGGAAGAAAGTGAAATTTTCAGAGATGGCTTCCTTGAGCTTTTAGCTCCGGGCGGCACTTTGATTTTAGCACAAACAAAAATTATGCCTCAAGGCACAAAACAACCTTATCCAACTGATGAAGCTATTAGTGAAGCCATTAAAGACTTGAATGTGATTCGTGTGAATGTGCTTGATATTGCTATCTCACTTGGTGATCCAAGAGGAAAATGTGCAAACGTTGTTATGCTTGGTGTTTTAAGTAAGCTTGCGCCTTTCAATGAAATTCCTAAAAATGTTTGGTTACAAGCTATTAAAAACCTCAGCAAAAAACAGCCTATCTGGGATTTAAACTATGCTGCCTTTAATGCAGGTTATGAATTGAAGTAAATGTCTGACAAAACAAAATAAAAATAAGAAAGGGAGTTAACTCCCTTTTTTTATTTTAACTTTCTCGTTTTATTTTTTTGTAAACCGCCATACCCCATTCCAGTCGGCAGGTTTTTCATTTTGTAATTCTTCACATCTTTCAAGATAGATGTGATAATATTTTATTTCAGGATATTCTTCTGAAAGCCTTTTGATTAGGGGAAGAGCAGTTGCAAAATCACCTTTTGAATAGTGTTCACGCACTTTTTCAAATAAAGAGAGTTCTTCCTTTCTTTTTAGTGCTTCTTCTTTATGCCAAGGCATAAAAATATCCACAGGCTCTTCTTTTCCTTTTACTTGAATTGAGTCTAAAGAAATAAAATGTAAGGGTAAGTCTTCATCTTTAATAGATTCTTGATTTTGCAAATCTTGAAAAAGTTCTTTTTTCATAAGAATTTTACATTTATCTACAGTTGCAGAACTAACCACATTAACAACACCATAATGTGAACACAATCCTTCAAGGCGAGAAGTTAGGTTTACACTGTCACCAATGCAGGTATAATCAAGCATTTCTTCTGTTCCCATATTTCCTACATATACTTTACCAGAGTGCACCCCCGCACCCATGCGAATTTCTACGCCGTATTCTGCTTTAAGCTCAACATTTAAAAGAGCAAGTTCTTTTTGCATATTAAGTGCTGTTTTAACAGCTTTAAGTTCATGTCCTTCAATGTCTAGGGGGGCATTCCAAAATGCCATGATGGCATCGCCTATGAATTTATCAATAGTGCCTTCATTTTCTCGTATAAGGCCTGTCATTGGTGTGAAATATCTATTTAAAACAGAAACAATTTCACCCGGTGCCAATTGTTCGGATAAAGAAGTAAAGCCACGTATATCGGTGAATATAAGAGTTACCTCACGTTCTTCACCAGCCAAAACAGCTTCGCCTCTGTCAGCAATTCTGTTCACCATTTCAGGGGAAACATATCGGCTAAAAGCTTTTCTTAGCTGTCTTTTTTGCTTAACTTCAAATATAAAACGCACACCAAGCAAAAAAACCATAAGAACAATAATTGTAATAAGTGCATAAACAGGTGAAATAAAAATTTTGTTGAGAAATAGATACCAAGTGCTTCCAACACTTCCGCCAATTAAAATCGCAAAAGCAGGTAAATATAAAAAAGCTGATGTAAAACCAAAAACAAATGTTGAAAGAACACCAAGAAATAAAATTGTAATAATTTGTGCAAAAGGAACCCAAACAGGTCGTTCTATACTTCTGTTAGATAAGATGGCATCTATAACAGCAGCATGGCTTTCAACACCGGGATAGATTGAATCAAATGGTGTTGCACGAATATCCAATAAACCTGAGGCTGAAGTTCCCACAAGCAAAACCCTGCCTTGAAGTTCTTCAGGTGGGACTTTTCCGTCTAATATATCTTTTGCGCTAAAGTAAGGATAGGTTCCCCTTGGTCCTTGAAAAGGAATTTGGAACAAGCCGTTTGGAGCAATAGGAATTTCATACTTTCCTAAATATATTTTTTGCAAACCATAAGAGCCGCCTTCTAAAATAAGGTTTTCTTCGCCAAGCCCACGCATAAGAGCACGCAAACCTAAGGAAAGAAAAATTCTGTCTTCTACTTGTAGAATAAGTGGTATTGCTCGCACAATTCCATCAGGATCCGGGGCAACATTTAAAGAAGCAAGTGGGGCTTCATTTCTTAAAGCAGGAAGAGGAAGAATTGCACCTGAACCTTTGATAATTGTTTCAAGCGGATTTATGGCATTTGCAGTTGTTCTTTCTAATATTCTTTCAAATTTTGGAAGATCTTTTGGGATTGTGCCTAAACCCTTATCTGCAACAATACTTTTTGTATCGACTAAAGCATCCCCTTCTTTAAATTGCACATAAGAACCTAAAACAGTAGGCGTTTGCCTTATGACAGAAGCGAATAATTTATCATTGTCTTCTAAATATTCGGGTAAATCATTAAAAGTCATTTCAACATTGAAATTATCTTTTAAAGAATTTTGCAAAACCACAGGTGAAGATCTGTCCGGCTCTGCAAACATAATATCAAAGCCAATAGAGGCAGCTCCGCTTTCAGTGAGGATTTTTAATAAGCTTGCCAAAAGATGGCGTGGCCAAGGCCATTGCCCATAAGCCTCAAGACTTGCTTCATCAATGTCAATAATAGCAGGGGTAGGTGAAATAGTTTGAGTTGCAGCACTTCGCAAATAAATATCATAAATATTTCTGTCAAGTTGACGTATTAGATAGGGCTGAAAAACATATAAAGCAGACACTAAAAGACTTACAAGTAAACCGCTGAAAAATATAATGAATTTTTGATTTGAAAATAATTTCTTAAACATAACTTGTATTTAGTCCTTATAAATAAAAATAGTAAAGAAAATCTTCTTTCAACTATTTTATTTTTTAAAGAAATACATTTCGCCTTTTGGCAGGATATTAATATCTTGACTGATAGGCTCTTCAATTTCGCAATATCCAAAACTTAGCCATTCATCAAGTACGTCAAGAAGTTGATCACGAGTGAAGCCATTTTTTTCGCCTTCTAAAAGCATATGCGGAAATCTACCACGAGGAAGTGGAAATGGAGCAGAGCTCAATCGACGGCGAAGCCAGTTTTCAGCCTGAGTGTGCGTATACATAATTTATTGGAATGTTACACGTAATTCAACTGTGTTACTATCAATTTGAACAAGTCTACGCGTAAATCTTTTTGTTTTTATGTCAACCACAAAGCGAGTGGCATCTTCTTGATAGCCTGTGCGTATGTCAGTAGAGTATGGATTTGGCGGAAATTTTGGTAAAGCAGGCAAAATCCACTTGCCTTCAATATCAAGCAAGGCCCTTTCAGGATTGCCGACATATAAGGTTTTACCCTTCATCTTTTGATTGCCTTTTACTCTGAGGGTAAGAATGTTATTTGCATAACCTATTGTAATTTCATCAACAATCTTGCGAACTGCTTTAGGTTCAGGTTCTTGTTCAGGCTCAGTTGGAGGAAGCTCAATTTTAACAGCAGGCTCAACAGGGGGCACAGCAGCTTCAATTTCAACTGAAGTATCTTCTTGCAAAACTTCCTTTTCTTCTTCAATTACTTCTTCATTATTTGTTTTATTTTGAGCATCAATTATGACTTGGGGAAGAGGGGGCACTTCAAGCTTAGCAGAGCCAACAGATTTAAGTTGAGAGACAATATTTTTTTCTTCTGCTTCAATTTCTTCAGATGAATCTGCTTCAAGAGTATTTTCATTATTTTCAACCGGAATGATAATTTCTTCTTGTTTATCAGCTTCACCTAAAGGAGCCACAGGGGGCATTTCAGTTCCTAAGGACATATCTTGCGTTGGAATTGAGCTTAAGTCATTTTCATTTTTTTCACTTTGTTCGCTTGCGATAAGATTTTCTTCTGAGTTTTCAAGTATTTGAGTATTTGAAGAATCAGTGTCAATAGATGAGTTTATAGAGGCTTTCATCCTGTGGTTTACTTGTTCACTTGAGTCAACAGGAAGAGTGAAGAATAGAGCTAGGGCTATATTTATAATTAAGGCAAATAAAGCCAGTGAAAAAATAACGAATTTTTTACTCATGTTATGTCCTTGTAGAATTTATATCTTGAAAACAAGCTGGTCAACTTTTGTGAGGTAAGTGCGTAGTTTCAGTGAATAATAATGTTCGGGGTCGATGTGTAAAGAGTGTGAAATTGCTTTCCATGACAAGGAATAATCTTTCATGTCAAGATGAAGGCGTGCGAGATTGAAATAGATATTTGCATCGTTTATGCCAAGTTCTAATGCTCTTTCATAAGCTTTTAAAGCCAATTTATATTGAGTAACTTTACGCAAATCAATGCCAAAATCAGTGAACATATGTTTATGTGCAGGAATAATTCCTTGCCTTATTTCAAGGATAGAAGCGATTTTTTTTACAGCATCCTTGGTATTACCTGTACGAATTCTTGCTAAGTGAAGGGCAAATTCTTTTCGTATATTTTTTTCAAGCCTTATCGCTGCTTGCTTTGCTTCTTTTTCTAATTCTTCTTGAGTTAATTGTCTGGGTGGAACAATTTTTTTTGGCTCTAGTTCAATGTTTTCAATTATAGAAGCTAATTCCTCTTCGCTGTCAGAGGGGGCAAAAGGAAGTATAGGAGCTGCTAAAATTCTTGGTTCAAGCCTATAATTATTTTGAAATTCAACTTTTGTGATTTGCCTTGGGCTTTCTTCAATAACGTCATAAGCTGCGTTTATAGCTTGAATGAAAATACGTTTATCAGTGGTTTTCCACACAAAAAAAAGCGATTTAGCTGCTTTTGATCTTGACGAAAAAGAATTTTTCATTGCTTCTTTTTTTGAGTGAACACCTATAAAGTCTGCCCGAGCCATTTTTAAATCCTTTTTTGTTAATATGTTTATGAATTGACACCCTTTGACACCTATACTATACTAAAAAAAATAATGTTCAGCAAGTTCTTTAATGCTGATAATTTTTTTTAATTTTTTATTAGAATTTTAGGAAAACGAGGATAATTATGCATGAATTTTCCATTGCGCAGTCGATAAAAGATATTGTGCTTGAAAATATAAGGCCTTTACAGGTAGAAAAAGAAATTGAAGTAAAATCTATTACTGTAAAGCACGGAATGTTAAGTCAAGTAGTGCCTGATATTCTAATTGAAGCTTATAATGCTGTGCGTGCAGATGAAAAAGCATTGCAAAACTCAAAACTTGAATTGATTGAACTTCCTGCTATTCTCGAATGTTGTGCCTGTAATAAAAGCTTTTCCCCTGAAGATAAAGACGAAATTTTTATGCCTTGCCCTTATTGTCAAAGTGTGGCATCACATAAATTACTTCAAGGAAAAGAACTGCTTGTCGATCATATTGAAGCAAATGAACTGTAAACATAAATATAAGGGGAAATTATGCAAATACCTATAGTTAAAAATGTGTTGGAATCAAATGACAATAAAGCCCAAGAACTGAGAGAGCTTTTCAATAAACATAATATCTTGGTGTTAAATCTCATTTCATCTCCCGGGGCAGGCAAAACCTCTTTGCTTGAAAAAACTCTTAAAGATTTAAAAAATGATTTTCGTTTTGCTGTTATTGAAGGGGATTTACAAACAGATAATGATGCAAGACGTATTGCAGCAACAGGAACACAAGCTGTTCAAATAAATACAGAAGGCGGTTGCCATTTAAATGCTGCAATGATAGCAAAAGCTATTGAAAATTTTGATTTAAATACTATAGATATTCTTTTTATCGAAAATGTGGGAAATATGGTTTGCCCTGTTGAATTTGATTGTGGTGAGCATGCAAAAGTTGCTTTACTTTCCACAACAGAAGGTGATGATAAGCCAGAAAAATATCCCACTCTTTTTCATGTTTCAACAGCTATGGTTTTGAATAAAGTTGACCTTTTGCCCTATGTTCCTTTTAATCTTGATACTGCTGTTCAGCATGCAAAAGCACTGAATAAGGAATTAGCTGTTTTTCCTGTTTCATGCACAAGTGAAGAAGGGCTTCAAGCTTGGTATTCATGGCTTAAAGATTATAGAAATTCAATAAAATAAGAAAAGCACTGCTTTATTAAATTCTATTTAATCAACCTTGCGAGGTTTTTATGCGTATAGGCAAAAAGCACTACAGAACAATTTGGCTTTGTGAAGAGAAAAATAAAAAGAACGATTTGAAGGTTTGTGTGATAGACCAAAGGCTTTTGCCACACACTTTCAAAGTTTTAGAGCTTTCTTCAACTGCTCAAATGTGCCATGCTATTTCTGATATGGCTGTGAGAGGGGCTGGGCTTATAGGTGCAAGTGCCGGTTTTGGCATGCTTTTAGCTGCTTGTGAATGGAAAAAGAAGCATGGCTTTCAAAAAAATAGCAATTTGAAAAGTTTTGATAAAGCTTTGGAAAAAGCCGCTCAAGAGTTGTGTGCTACAAGGCCGACTGCTGTTAATCTTTCTTATGCTGTGTTGCGTGTTCTTCAAAAAAGCCATGAAGCAAAGAGCTTAGAAGAAAAATTTAGTTTCATACGTGAAGAAGCACAAAAAATAGCTGATGAAGATGCTGCATATTGCAAGGCTATTGGCGAGCATGGTCTAAAGCTTATTGAAGAAATTTATGCAAAAACACAAAAAACTGTTAATATTTTAACGCATTGCAATGCAGGTTGGCTTGCTTTTGTGGATTATGGTTCGGCACTTTCGCCTATTTATGCAGCTCATAAGAAAAAAATTCCTTTGCATGTTTGGGTTGATGAAACAAGACCACGAAATCAAGGAGCTTCTTTAACCGCTTTTGAATTGCAAGAAGAGGGGATTGCTCATTCTGTTATTTGCGATAATACAGGTGGGCACCTTATGCAGCATAATATGGTGGATTTGGTGATTGTTGGGGCAGATAGGGTGAGCAGAAAAGGAGATGTTGCTAATAAAATCGGCACATACTTGAAAGCTTTGGCAGCTTTTGATAATAAAGTTCCATTTTATGTGGCTCTTCCTTCTTCTACCTTTGATTTTGAAGTTCTTGATGGAGTGGAAGATATTCCTATTGAAGAAAGGAATGAAAAAGAAGTTAAATATATAGAGGGTCTTTTTAAAAAGAAGAAAAAAAAGAGCAAAACTTGCTCTGTTTTACTCACTCCAAAGAAAAGCCCTTGTGTGAACTATGCTTGTGATGTAACTCCAAATCATTTCAGCAAGGGCCTTATCACTGAAAAAGGTATTATAAAAGCCAATGAAAAAGATATAGTTGCTACATTCAAAGAGCGAATAAAGAAATAAAATATATAAAAGCCCTGCTTTCATTTCTAAAGAAGATAAAAGCAGGGCTTTTTTGAATTTCTGGAATAAATTCAAGTAACTTGTTATTAGCCGATAAGCTGTGCGGCCATTTGTGGCATTTGGTTTGCTTGTGCAAGCATTGAAGTTGCTGATTGAGTGAGGATTTGGTTTTTCACAAATGTGGTCATTTCAGTTGCAACGTCAACGTCTCTGATACGAGATTCTGCTGCAATCAAGTTTTCAGCTTGAATTTCAAGGTTTGAAATTGTGTTTTCCAAACGGTTTTGCATAGAACCAAGGTGAGCACGAATATTATCTTTTGAGATAATAGCAGCATCGATTGCATCAAGTGCTCTTTGAGCATTTTGTTGTGTTGAAATATTGTGGCCTGCATCAAGTGGATCAGACTGGTTGCCAACACCTAAAGCTGAAGCGGTTACATTGCCGATTTCAATATAGTAGTAATCTTCAGCACTGTTGTTTTCAGGACCAAAGTGGATTTTTAATGCACCCACACTTGAAAGACCGTCTGTAACACCGGGGCCGTAACCTGTTCCGTCGTGAGCTCCGCTCAATGTGCCATCAAGCAATTTAATGTTGTTGAACTCGGTTGCGTTTGCAATACGTGTAATCTCAGAAGCCATTTGTTGATATTCTGAATCGATGATAGAACGTTGAACAGCGTCATAAGTACCTGTGGCAGCTTGTTCCGCAAGCTCTTTCATACGAATGAGCTTTTCATCGATAACTTGCATGGCGCCATCAGCTGTTTGAATAAGTGAAATAGCATCGTTTGCATTTCGCACACCTTGTTGATAAGAAGCAACGTCTGCACGCATAAGTTCAGAAATTGCAAGCCCTGCAGCATCATCGGCAGCAGAGTTAATTCTCATACCTGATGAAAGTTTTTCGATTGAACTGCTTAATTCAGCATAGTGATTGTTCAATAGACGCTGGGTGCTATTAGCCATTAAGTTGTTGTTAATTACCATTGACATAAGTTATTCCTCCATGAATAGTACCGTCCACAATGCTTCCCTGCTCTGTGGCAATAAATTTTATACTTTATTTACTGTTTACGAAAAGTGAACAGTAAATTTTAAGTTCGCTTTTCTTGATTATACTCTATGAAGAGCCTTGCTCATTCATTTGCCTCATATGGCTCTCTTATAGCAAATTGCGTGCCAAAGTGTTTTTTTTATAATTGAATTTTATCATAATCGTATTTTTTATTAATTTATATTTGTGTCAAATTTAATTTTTATTGTTTAATTTCAAGTAATTACAACTATAAAATTTCTTTTTGAGGAATAAGAGAAAGCTCTTTGTATTATGAGGAAATATTGATTTTTTTTATAAAAAGTCTAGAAAAATAATGGAGTGGGAAAATTTTACCCCCTTGTTTTAAAGTTTTTTTGACAGGAAAAATATTCCCTTTTTAATAGTGGAAAAAGCTTGCTTGTTGTTTTATTATCGATGAAAAGGTTGCTCATTTATTGTTATATATAAAAATGATATAAAAAAAGAGAGTTTTTGTTAAAAACTCTCATGTTTTGATTATATAATGATAGTGATGCAAATAAACTATTGATGATCAGCAAGAATTTCTTTCAATTTTTTGATAAGTGCTGATTTAAGGCCTTCTTCTTTTAGTGCAAAGTGTACGTTTGCAGCAATATAATCAACCCAATCACCTGCATCAAAGCGTGTGCCTTGCATACGTATGGCAAGCATGCCTTCTTCTTTGCATAAAGTATTTAAAGCATCAGTGAGCTGAATTTCACCGCCATGACCAGGTTTTAGCCTTTTGATATGTTCAAATATTTTAGGGCTTAGCACATATCTTCCAACAATAGCTTTATTGGAGGGTGCATTCTCAAGTTTTGGTTTTTCCACAAGATAATCAATTTCAACAATACCGTCTTCAATTTCTTTTCCTGCTATAATACCATATTTGTCCACCATATCAGGGGGAACATCAATAAGAGCAAGCACGGATTTATTATATTTTTTGGCAACCTTTGCAAGTTGCTTTAACCCCGGTGTTTTACCAAAAAAAGTATCATCACCAAGCATAAGGCCAAAAAATTCATCGCCTATTAAATGTTCTGCACATAAAAGAGCATGCCCAAGGCCTAATTGTTTTTTTTGGCGAACTGACATAACATTCACCATTTCAGCAACTTCACGAACTTCCTTAAGCAGTTTTTCTTTGCCGTTTCTTGCAAGCACTTCTTCAAGTTGCAAGCTATAGTCGAAGTGATCTTCTATAACCTTTTTTTCTTTGCTCGAAACAAAAATAACATCTTGAACACCTGAAGCTTTTGCTTCTTCAACTATGTGTTGTATAACAGGTTTATTGTAAATGGGAAGCATTTCTTTGGGAATATTTTTGCTGGCAGGTAAAGAACGTGTTCCCCAACCGGCAACAGGAATAACAACTTTGCGAATTTTCATTGCAATAGCTCCTTGAAATTTTATAAGGTAATTTTTTTCCTTTTAGCATTTACTCCTTGATATTGCAAGTAATATATTAGTTGATAATGCTTTTTATCATTTTACTTTATGCCTCATTTCTTGACATTTATAAAGAAGAGGTTTAATATTAAAAATATTGTGCTGCTTCAAATTCTAATTTTATAAGATATATACAAAATGAAAAAAAATAAATTTATTACAACCATATTAATTTGCATACTCTTTTTGATGCTAGGCAAGTCTTTTGTTTATGCTCAAGGCATTATTGATGCTTTACAAAAAAATTATCAATCGCTTAATTCTTTTTCTGCTGATTTTAATCAAAAGCTTTATCACCGTGAAAGCATGCACACTCAAGAAAGAAGTGGCACATTTTCTTTTGAAAAAGAAATAAATATACGTTTTGAAACCTTAGAGCCAAGTGAAGAACTTTTGATTGTAAACTCAAATGAAATTTGGAATTATTTTCCTGATGAAGAAATAGCATATAAATACAATGCTCAAATTGCAAAGCAAAGCCAAAATATTCTTTCAATCCTTACAGGAAAAACAGCACTTGATAAAGACTTTGAAGTAGAAATTGAAGAAAATAAAGAAGTTGACGAAGAAAAGTTTCATTTTTTGAAGCTGTATCCTCTAGAGCCAACCATTGAACTCACAGAAGCTGAAATTTGGATTGAGCCAGAGCAAATGCTGATAACAAGAATAAAAGTTTATGATTTTTATGGTAATACTAATGAAATATTCTTTTCAAATTATAAAAAAAATATTCCTTTAGATACTGAGCTTTTCACATTTGTTCCGCCAAATGGTATTGATATTGAAGATCAATCCTCTTCTGAAAATTTACAAATTAAAGGCTTCTCGCAATAATATGAAAATAGATATTCATTCTTTTAAGAAAAAACTTAAGGACAACTTTAATGACTTAAGTGGTGCAGAAGAAAGTGAAGAAGTTACTTCACAGCTTCTTGAAGCCTTGCCAATGGTTTTTCAAATAAGTGAACAAAAAGATGTTGATATTATTGCAAGGCTAAGCCAAGAAGTTCTAAAAAGTGAAAAAGAAAATATTGAAGATTGTGTTCTTGCACTTATGGCAGCGGCTGTTTTAGAAAGAAATAATTTCACTTTTGCTGATTATGAACATATTATTGAATATGCTAAAGAGCTATTTGGTGAAGAAGCTTTGCACGCACGCTTTCAAGCCAAGCTCAATGCAGCTTTACTGCGTGATTATTCCAATGAGCAAAAGCAAAACGAGGCATTAGAGAATTTTCAAACTTTTTTGGTGCAAAATTCTGACAATATACTTGTCAATCAAGATTTTCTTTATAAAATTTATACAGCAATTTATCATTTAACTCTTCAAGACCAAAGAATAAAATATAGTATACCCTCAAGGTTTTTTGAAGAGGTTGAGCTTTTGTTTATGGAATATAATATTGAAAGAAAAAAAGAATCGCTTTTTTCATCTTCCATAGCAAGAAAAGAAAAAAATGAAAAACAAGAAGATTCACTTTTACAAAAAGCCTCAAAGCTGGTTTCAGGCAAAAATATTTTAGAAAAAGTAAAGAAATTGTCTCCCGGTGAGGAAAGAACATTTTTTACTTTTAACAAATTTAATTCTGCACAAAAAAGCAAAAATGCGTGGGCTAAGCTTGACTCTTTTTACGACGATGACCTTGCGGACTTAGAAAATTATGGCCTTGCCTATCGCGACACTATTTTACTTGATCAAGTAAGGGCTTTTCGTTCTCTTTTAATTCCTCAAGGCTTTCGCATGGTGGTTTTAGGAGAGGGTAAAAGAGGGAAATCATCTGTAGTGAACGCACTTTTAGGGAAGAAAATTCTTCCCACAAAGGCTGTTTTACCTGAAACTGCAACCTTGGTTGAAATTTTTTATTCAGAAGAAAACACTTTTGAAATCGACTGGTTAGATAAAAATGAATTTGAAGAACTTGAAAAAATTCTTTTAACAGAAGAATCTAATATTCTTCTACAAAAGAAATTTGAAAATTTAAAGAAAATTTTTGAAAATCAAGAGCTTTTTGAAAATTTGCAAGAACAAAAAATTACAAGACTTGAAGATTTGCATGAATTTGTTTCTGCTGAAGGGCTTTATACTGCCTTGATAAAAAAGGTGAAAATAGGCATTAACAGCGAAAATATTCCACAAGGAATTTCTCTTATTGACACACCTGCGCTTAATGCAAGCGATCCTTTTTATCATATACTCACGCGTGAAGAAGCCCTGAAGGCTGATTGCCTTATTGTGGTTTTAGATGCCAGAAAACCTGATAGTTACAGCGAAATTTCCTTTTTAAAAGAATTGGCCAAGCAAGGGAGGGTAGTAAAAGTTATCGGTGTTTTGTCATACCCACCTGATTCTGCAAGTGATAGAGAGCTTGCAAAAATTAGGGCTTTTCAAACATTGGAAGAATCTGTACGAAAGGTTGAAGATATTGAAATTATTGATGTTTTCATGTTTAATCCTAAGGAAGTTATTGAAAGCTATGAAAAAAGTCTTTTCTTTTCACCTTTGGCAAAGATACAAAAGCAAAACTTTGATGAAGAATATCTTCTTTTTGTTGAAGGCATAACCTCCTGCGTTCAAGAGGGCATACGCTCTTCTTTGTTTAGTAAAAGGCTTGAAACAACTTTCAATCATTTGATAAACTTTGCAGATACGCATAAAAAAGAACGCTCTTTGGAATATGTGAAAAATCTTCCCACAAAGCAATATACTGTAATGCTTAAAAATCATGCAAAACACTTGGCTTTAGCTGTTGAAAAATATGCTGATCACGCAAGAAACTTAGTTTTCAATGTGCATCATGATATTGAAAATTGGCGGATTAATTCTGAAAAAAATATAATTTTACTTGAAGAGCGTATAGTTTTGCATATCACAAAAGCTATGCATAAACATGCAGATTTGTTAGAAAATGATTTTGCTAAAGAAGCGCAGTGGGTTGAATTTGATAAAGAAAATGCTCCTGCTATTGCAAAGGCTTTGCTTGAAGAGTTTATGGATGAACAAAGAGCAAACTTGCATGCATGGGAAGAGAAAATTCAAATTTTTAATACAAATATGCAAGAACTTTCTTTGGAATGCTTTGAAGAAATTCAAAAATTTTCTGAAGATTTGTCAGCAATAGCCTCAACAAAATCAAACTTTGATCATCTTATGGTTAAAAGCCTTACGTATATGAATAGGTTAACTTTATTCCTAGGCGGAGCAGGCACAGGGCTGTTGGCTTCTTCCGGAATTTTAAATACTTTAGCACTTGGCACTGCAACTTTAGCTTTTTTAACTTCCCCTATTGTTATTCCTTCAGCTTTGCTTTTAGGGGTAACCGCTTATGCCTTACATTCATTTGCAAAACCAAGCAAAAGAAAAGAATATTTTCTTGAAAAAAAAGAAGTGAAAGTGCGTGAATTTGCAAAACAAATTTCTGAAGAGCTGAATAAACAGCTTGACCAAATTCAAGATGAGCTTGTGCTTGCCTATTCGCAAGCCGTGCATAAATCATTGGTTCCTGCACTTGAAATTATGGCAAGTGAAGCAGTTAATATTCATCTTTATGTGCAAGTTGTTGAAAAACAAAGCAATGAATTATCAAAAAACCTAAAAGAATTGAGTAGCTAATGCACCACACAAGAGAATCGCGGAATTTGAAAATATTTATTTCTTTTTTGGTATTGGCAATACTTATGCTTTTGGCCTTTGTGTGGGCCTTATCTGCCGGTGCTTACACAATTTCGCCCTCAGAGATTTTTGCCGTGCTTGCAAAGAAAATTGGTTTTTTGAAGGAAGTTGAAGTTGCTGAAATCGAAGAAACAATTGTTTGGAAAATCCGCATGCCTCGTATCGTGCTTACTTTATTTGCAGGTATTGCACTTTCTGCTTCAGGTGCTTGTTATCAAACAGCTTTCAGAAATCCTTTAGTAGAGCCATATATTCTGGGGGTTTCTTCAGGTGCTGCTTTTGGTGCGGCATTAGCTATTGTATATCCTTATACTTTTGGTAATGTGCAGATTATGGCCTTTGTGTGTGCTTTATGTGCTGTTGGGCTGGCGCATGTCTTAGCCATGAAAAATAATGAACGATCACCCATAACGTTGGTTTTGGCAGGCATTATTATTGGTGCTTTATTTTCTGCCTTTGTGGGAATGTTAAAATATGTTGCACCTGACACGGCTTTAAGAGAGTTGACATTTTGGACTATGGGTGGGTTTTATCACGCTTCTTGGAAAGATGTTTTGATAAATGGGCTTGTTATAATTCCTGTTTTTTGTATTATTTGGCTTTTTTCTTGGCGATTGAATGTTTTATCTTTAGGGGATGAAGAAGCACAAAGTTTAGGCGTTTCACCACAAAAAATGAGGTTTTTTATTCTTGTTCTTGCAACGTTAATGGCTGCAGTATGTGTTTCTAGCGTTGGAATTATTGCTTGGGTTGGCCTTATGATGCCGCATGCCGCCCGCTTTATTTTTGGACAAGATAACAGATATGTTTTGCCGGCTTCTGCCCTTATGGGTGCTTTATATATTCTTGTGTGCGACACTTTTGCAAGAACTATCACTGATGCAGAAATTCCTATCGGCATTATCACTTCCGTTTTAGGTGCTCCTTATTTATTGTGGCTTCTAAGGGTAAAAGGAAACGACCTTTATGATAGATGATTCAGCTAATATAAATAAAAATAATGAAATTTTGAAAGTTGAAAGACTTTCTTTTAAATATCCTTCAAATAGTGCAAACACATTGAATGATATATCTTTTACTGTTTCAAAGAATTCAATTTGTGGGCTTTTGGGACCTAATGGATCTGGCAAAAGCACGCTTTTTCGTTGCTGCATGAACTTTTTGAAGTTTCAAGAGGGCAGTGTTTTTGTGCAAGGAGAGAATGTTCTTGAACTTTCACCTGCTAAGCTTTCAAAATATATAGCTTATGTTCCTCAAGAAAATAAACAGCCTTTTCCTTTTATTGTTGAAGATATGGTGCTTATGGGAAGAACAAGCCGCATGAAATCATCTTTTGCTCCTAAGAAAGAAGATATAGAAATAGCGAATGCTTGCATGGAAAAAGTTGGCATAAGCCATTTACATCATAAACCTTTTAATCAGTTAAGCGGCGGGCAAAGGCAGCTGGTGCTTATTGCAAGAGCTTTGGCACAACAAAGTCCTATCATGCTTCTTGATGAACCTTCTTCAGCACTTGATTTCAGCAATCAAATTCTTTTATGGCAAAGATTACAAGAGCTTGCCCTAGAGGGAATAGCTGTTTTGGTGTGTTCACACGATCCAAATCATATTCTTTGGTTTTGTGATGAAAGCATTATTCTTCATCAAGGTAACTTGATTGCTAAAGGCCACCCACACAAACTTTTAGAAGAAAATATCTTTTCTCAAATCTATAAAATGGATTTAGAAAGCATGAAAGTTGCTGATACTTATATGATTTATCCTAAAAGATAAAATTCACAATATTGTAAATTTTTTATAAGGCTACAAAATTGTAGAAGATATATTAAATCAAATCCCTATATGAGAAAAAGCTTGCAAAAAATAATGAGTTAAGTTAGTGTAACTTTGCATTAAAAAAATATTGAGGAGATGTAGTATGAAATTTTCTAAATTGTTTGCGGTTCTTGCCGGCCTTACATTTTCAGCAACTGCTGCAGTAGCTTTGGCTGCTGAACCAATTAAAATTGGTGTGTATAATGCCTTAACCGGTCAAAATGCTTTTGGCGGCCAGCTTGAACTTGAAGGGATGAGACTTGCTCATTCAGTTATGCCTGAAGTCTTGGGTCGTCCTGTTGAACTTATCGTTGTTGATAACAAATCTGATAAAGTAGAAGCAGCAAATGCTGTTGTGCGTTTGACCGAAAAAGATAATGTTGTTGCTATTATCGGCTCATATGCTTCATCTCTTGCTTTGGCAGGTGGTGAAGTTGCTGAACAAGCCGGTATTCCTGTTGTTGCAACATCAGCAACAAATCCACTTGTTACACAAGGTAAAGAATATAACTTCCGTGCATGCTTTATCGATCCTTACCAAGGTTCAGCTGCTGCAGCTTATGCTATCAATGAATTAGGCTATAAAAATGCTGCTTTGTTGGTTGATATTGCTTCAGATTATGCTGTTGGCCTTTCAAGCTTCTTTAAACGTTCATATGAAAAATTGGGCGGCACAATTGTTTCTGAGCAAAGATACAGCTCAGGCGATTCTGACTTTACAGCTCAACTCACAGAAATTATTTCTAAAAAACCTGATGTAGTGTTCATGCCTGCTTATTTTGCAGAAGGCGCTATTATTATGAAGCAAGCTCGTGAACTTGGTGGAACATTCACATTCATGGGTGCTGACGCTATGGATCACCCAGATACACTTACAATAGCAGGTGATGCAGCTGAAGGCTTTATCCACACAGCTTTCCCATACGACATGCACATGGCTGACATGAGCCCTGAAGCAAAAGCTTTCACAGAAGCTTGGGCAAAAGCATATCCTGACAAAGCTCCTAATGCTAACGCAACATTAGGCTATAACACATATATTATGGTTATGGACGCTATTACACGTATGAATTCAGCTGATCCTGAAGACATTAAAGATGGTTTGAAAACAATCAAAGACTTACCAACTCCTTTAGGTGTTGTGTCTATTGATGAAAACCATAATGCTCAACTTCCTGTTGGTATGATCAAATATATTGACGGTCAACGTAAATATATCGGCCAAATCGCAGCTGAATAGTTTTTTACATAAATAATACATAAAAGCAGGCAATTTGTCTGCTTTTATGTATATGAGCATAGTGCATAATGAATAGTTAACAAATATGGACTGTTTTTGTAAATTTTCCATTATAGACTATGCACTTTTACCTGAATTTTAATAAAAGTTGGGTGTTATGACTATAGATCTTTTTTTTCAGCATTTATTTAATGCTTTGACCTTAGGCTCGTTGTATGGACTTATTGCTATTGGTTATACCATGGTATATGGCATACTTCGCCTTATCAACTTTGCACATGGCGATATTTTAATGCTTGGTGCCTATCTTGTTTTTTATGGCTCTTCGATTTTTATGTTGCCTTGGGGCATTGCAATTGTTGTGGCTATTTTGGGGGCAAGCTTTATCGGTATTATGATCGATCAAGTGGCCTATAAACCTTTAAGAGAAGCCCCAAGAATTTCAGCGCTTATTTCTGCTATTGCTGTTTCTTTCTTTATTGAAAGTTTGGCAGTTGTTGTTTTCACAGGTCTTCCAAAAGCTGTATATCAACCAAAATGGCTTGTAAACATTATTCAAGTAGGCGATGTGCGCATTTTGCCGCTTACTTTGATTGTTCCATGTATAACAGCAATTTTAGTTATGATTTTGCTTTGGGTTGTATATAAAACAAAGCCGGGCCTTGCAATGCGAGCAATTTCAAAAGATATCGAAACAACCAGACTTTTAGGTGTAAATGTAAATAAAATTATTGCTCTTACCTTTGGAATTGGCTCAGCACTTGCTGCTGCTTCGGGTATTATGTGGGCGCTTCGCTATCCGCAAATTCAGCCATATATGGGTGTGTTTCCAGGATTTAAAGCCTTTATCGCAGCTGTTTTTGGCGGAATTGGTTCAATTCAAGGTGCTGTGATTGGCGGCTTGATCTTGGGCTTTATTGAAATTATGACGATTGCTTTCTTCCCTGAATTATCAGGCTATAGAGATGCTTTTGCTTTCATTCTTTTGGTAAGTGTGCTTTTAGTCAAACCAACAGGCCTTTTTGGGCAAAAAATCAATGAAAAAATATAAGGAGGGCAAGTTATATGGAAAGTCAATCAAACACACAAAAAACTATTTGCCCACCGGCAAATCCGCATGCTTTGCGTGATACTATTCTCAATTGTATTCTTATCGGCCTCGTTTTTTTATTTATTTTTTGGGCAGAAGGGGATATGTTTAAATTCTTAGGCCGCCCTGAGTGGATGCCTAAATCATTAGATAGATACACTATTCAAATTCTAAACCTCTGTGCTGTGTATGGCATATTGGCTTTATCATTAAACCTTATTTATGGCTTTACAGGCATGTTTTCCTTAGGGCATGCCGGTTTTATGGCTATTGGTGCATACACATCTGCTTTATGCGTGCTTAGCCCTGAAATGAAAGAAATGATGTGGCTTTTAGACCCTATTGCTTATCCATTTAGTGTTATTGAAACTCCTTTTTGGATTTCAATTATAGCAGGCGGCTTGATTGCTTCATTTTTTGCTTTGATTATTGCTTTGCCTGTGCTTCGCTTGGGTGATGATTATCTTGGCATTGCAACCTTAGGTTTTGCTGAAATTATACGCGTGCTTATTCTAAACTTCACCACAATAACAAATGGCTCATTAGGAATCAAAGGTATACCACGACATACTGATATGTATACAAATTATCTTTGGCTTTTTATAGTGCTTTTCTTTGTTGTGCGTTTATTAAGAAGTAATTATGGTAATGTTTTCAAATCAATAAGAGATAATGAAATTGCTGCCAAGGTTATGGGAGTTGATGTTTTTAAATACAAAGTTATTTCCTTTTGCCTAGGTGCTTTTTTAGCAGGAATTGGCGGTGGATTGCTTGGCAATATCCTTACAACAATTGATCCTAAAATGTTCAACTTTCAGCTTACTTTCAATATCTTGATGATTGTTGTAGCTGGTGGCCTTGGCTCTGTTACTGGAAGTATTGTTGGTGCTGTTGTTATTACTTTTGCCCTTGAATGGCTTCGTATTGTTGAAGAGCCGGTAAGCCTTGGCTTTATTGAAATTCCAGGTATTCCTGGCATGCGTATGGTTGTATTTTCCTTAGTATTACTTGGAATTATTCTCTTTAGACGAGAGGGAATTATGGGTATGCGTGAAATAACATGGCAAAAGATTTTCAACTTATTCAGCTCAAATAAGAAGGGGAAATAATATGACTAGCGCAGATTCTCAAAATTATGCCCTTCAAGCCAAAGGTATTACAATGACTTTTGGTGGTATTCGTGCTGTAGGTGATGTTGATCTTGCTATAGAAAAAAATTCTATCACAGGTCTAATTGGTCCAAACGGAGCAGGAAAAACCACAATCTTTAACGTGCTTTCAGGATTTTATACACCACAACAAGGTGAAATTCTATATAAATCTGAAGATATTAAAGGCTTTTCGCCAAATATTATCTGCAAAAAAGGTATAGCCAGAACTTTTCAAAATATACGTTTATTCCACACATTGACAGCCTTGGAAAATATTATGATTGGGCGGCATGTGCGTAGAAAAAATTCTTGGTTATACACCCTTTTAGGGCTTCCCGGTTCTATAGCTGAAGAAAAGCAAATGAGGCAAGCAGCATGGGAATTGCTTGAAAAGCTTAACCTTACGCAATATGCCAATGAAAAAGCTTCTTCTTTGCCTTATGGTGAACAAAGGAGGCTTGAAATTGCAAGAGCATTAGCAACCGAGCCTGACCTTTTAATGCTTGATGAACCTGCAGCAGGCATGAACCCACAAGAAAGCTTGGAACTTCTTGATTTTATTAAGCATATCCGAAATGAATTTAATCTTTCCATACTTTTGATCGAGCATGATATGAAAGTTGTTATGAATGTTTGTGAAAAGATTTATGTGCTTGAATACGGTGAACTTATTGCAGTAGGTAATCCTGAAGAAATCAAATCAAATAAAAGAGTTATTGAAGCTTATTTGGGTGAGGATGCTCACGGATAATTTTATAATGCCCTTTTGTATTTAGCATTTAGGGCTTAACTGTTTTGTTATATCTTTGACAAGGCAGATAATTAATATGCAACAAAAAAGAATTATAATTTCTGCCCTATCTGGAGGTGGCGGAAAAACCATCACCTCCTTAGGTTTGGCAAGAGCTTATCATAACATGGGTAAGCTTGTGCTTCCTTTTAAAAAAGGGCCTGATTATATTGATGCCACATGGCTAAGCCTCGCCGCAAAGAAAAATGCTTATAATTTAGACCCCTTTTTCCTGAATAAACAAGAGCTTGAAGAGCATTTTACAAATATCTGCAAAAGATATGATGTAAATAATTCTATAGCCTTGATAGAGGGGAATAGGGGGCTTTACGACGGTAAAGATATTTATGGTTCAGCAAGCACAGCTGAACTTGCAAGCATCATAAAAACGCCTGTTGTTCTTGTGATTGATGCAAAAAAAGCAACCAGAACTCTTGCAGCTTTAGTTCAAGGGATGACAAATTTTGACCCACGCATAAAGTTTGCAGGCTTAGTTTTTAATAATACAGCCTCAAAAAGGCATGAAAAAATTATTTATGAAAGCATAAATCATTATTCTGATGTGCCTGTTCTTGGCTTTATTCCAAGGCTTGAGAGTAATCCCTTGCCGGAGCGTCATCTTGGGCTTTCTTTTGAGCCAAATAATCCACAAAATGAAGAAATTCTTGAAAATTTAGCTTCAATTGTTAAAGAAAATCTTTCTTTCGAATTTTTAGATAAGGCTTTTCATGAACTTGAAGAAATTAATTGCTATGAAAACAGTTCTTCAGAAAAAAAAGAAAGGATTGAAATTTCAAAGGAAAACAATGAAACTCAAGAAGATATAAAAATTGGATATATAAAAGATAAATCCTTATGGTTTTATTATAATGAAAATTTAGAAGCCTTGCAAAATTGTTCAAAAACTTCATCAGAAATTGAACTTGTGCCTATTTCCTTGTTTGAGGAAGATGATTGGCTTGATAAAGTTGAAAAGCTTGATGCTCTTTATATTGGCGGAGGTTTTCCTGAAGTATATGCCAAAGAGATTTCTAAATCAAAAGCCCTTAAAGTTCTCAAGATAAAAGCAGAAGAAAACTTTCCTATTTATGCGGAGTGTGGCGGCTTTATGCTGCTTACTCGTGCTATTTCTTATGAGGATAAACAGTATGAAATGGCGGATATTTTTCCTGTCGAGCTGGATTTTCATAAAAAACCTCAGGGGCTTGGTTATGTTGAAGCAGAAGTTGTAGTTAAAAATCCATATTTTTCTTTAGGCACAAAGATTAAAGCCCATGAATTTCACTATTCTTTAGCTTCTGCAGCTATTCAAAATGATTTAGAATATTTGTTTGATTTAGAAAAGGGTGTGGGCATGGGGAATAAAAAAGATGCGCTTTTATATAAAAATGTTTTTGCCGCATATACGCATATCTATGCTTTAGAGCAGAAAAATTGGGCACAAAATTTTATAAAACTTGCAAAAGAATATAAGAGCTCTAAAAGGGTTTAGATGAAAAATATTAATAAATTAGAAGAGAAAATTCAATATATTTTCTTAGATAAAGATATTTTAGCAACTGCTCTCACACATTCATCTTATGTGAATGAACAAAAAGTTAAAGAGCAAAGTAAAAATGAAAATTCTTCACAGCTTGCACTTGCGCATAATGAAAGGCTTGAGTTTTTAGGTGATGCTGTTTTGGAAATTCTTATTTCTGAGGACTTGTATCTAAGATATCCCCATGAAAGAGAAGGCTTGATGACGCATACCCGTTCAAAATTAGTAAATGAAAATACTTTGGCGGACCTTGCAAAGGTTTTGGAATTAGACAAATATCTTCTTCTCGGGAAAGGGGAAGAAAGCCAAGGCGGCAGAGAAAGAGCTTCTATTCTTTCAGATGCTTTTGAGGCACTTTTGGCAGCAATTTATCTTGATGCAAAGAAAAATTCACTTTATCCTGATGCTTTTCTTCCTGTTCGTAAACTCTTGCAAAATCTTTATAAAGAGCTTTGGCCAATTGATTTAAAACCAAAAGAAAAAAAAGATTATAAAACCCTTTTGCAGGAACTTACGCAAGTAATGTTTAAGGATGCACCTAAATATGCTCTAATAGCAAGTGAAGGGCCTGAACATCAAAAATCCTTCACAATAGAATTATTATTACCTAATAATATGAAAATTCAAAAAACAGGGCATAATAAAAAAAGAGCAGAGCAAGATGCAGCTTGTGAAGCATACACCTTTTTGCTTGAAGAAAAAAATCAATAGTTTGATTTAGCTTATTCCACGCCAAATACAAATGCTTCCTGCCACAGCAAGAAGAAGAAGCAAAATTCTAACAAAAGTTTTTTTATCAATACGCTTTGAGAGTGGCCTGGCAAGAAAAACCCCTATAAAAGCAGCAACAAAGCCTATTGCAAGATAAGATAGCATTTCAGTGGTATATAATCCGGCACCAGCGTGTGTGAGCATTGTTGCTATATTAGATAAAACAACAAGGCTATTTATATTTGCAAATGCTTCTTCTTTTTCCCAGCCTGCAAGCAAGGCATAGATGGCAACCGGTGGGCCACCAAATGAAATTGATGCATTTAAAATGCCAGAAGTAAAGCCTGCAAGCAGGGCATAAAAAATATTTTGAGTGGGTGCTCTTTCTTTTTTTGGCAAAATTTGCCAAACCACAAAGAAAATAATTAGAATTCCGGCAATTAACTGAACTGTTTTTCCGGGAATTTCAAGCAAAATTGCAACACCGAGAAAAGAACCGGGAATTGAGGCAACCACCATTGGAATAATGGCTTTGTAAGAAATAAAGTTTTTGTATTGCCACATAATAAAAGAGCATACAAAGGTTACAAGCACGGCTGAAATAGGCACAAGAAGCTGCGGTGGCATGAAAGAAGAAACAATGGGTAAGGCTATCATTGCACAGCCTAAGCCTGCAATTCCATTTGCAAAAGCCCCTAAAGCCCAAGCAGAAAAGAAAATAAAGGAAGTTGTTAAAGTCATAAAAATCATGTGTTGCTATAATGTTATATGAAAGACATGCAATAATGATATTTTAATTCTTTGCTGTCAATCTTTTCTTTATAATAAAAAAGGAAAACCTTATATAAGATTTTCCTTTAACAAATTTATTTTATATTCTTTGAACAAAAAGATTTATTGGTTTTTATCTTTGAGAAATTATTTGGGCTCCCAGTAGCATCTTTTTGGTGAAACAATTTTTTCATCAGCTTTAAGCTGCTTCATTGCTTTTTCAACTTCTTTTTTATCAATTCCTGTGATTTCAGCAATTTTGCCATTGTTTAATGGTTCACCTGCTGTTTTCATAGCTTCTAAAATAGTATCTGTTACGGACATGTTTGCCTCCTATAAATTTTATAAATTCTGTTATTAGTAATTATACCTAATTAGAAAAAATTGCAAGAAAAATTTTCCACTTTAAAAAAAAATAACTTTATTTTGATACTCTTTCTTTTCCAGTGATATTTTCAATGCTTACAGAAACAACAGCAGTTTCTTCAAATAGGGCTTTAGGTGTGGGAAAGGTGCAATGCGCTTGATATTTTTTTGCAATAAGCTGCAAAGCTTTTTCTTTTTCTTCATTGTTTTCAATTATCTGTGCTTTTCCTTGAACGCATACACTTCTATAGGCAGTTGAAGCTTTTTCTTTCAAAATGCCTATATCGCATGCCGCACAAAAAGAAACATTATTATTTTTCTTGATAAGATCAAGCTTTTTGCCTTCTTGGGCACAGTGAAAATAAATAAGATTATTTTTTGAAAAAGCAAAATTTAAAGGTATAATATAAGGGGCTTGTTCATCATTGATTGAAAGCATAAGTTCTGTGGCATGCTCTAAAACATAGTGAAAAAACTCATCATCTTTTCTTTCTCTTTCTTTTTTTCTCATACTATCCTCTTTATTACTGTTTTTGAATATTGTTTTCTTCTTCATCAAAATAATGAACAAAGATATTGATTAATTTATTAAAAAATTTAGTCAAAATAAAAATGCAGATGGCCCCACTTGCAGATGGAAAAAGCACATAATAAAAACCCAATTCTAAAGTTGCCTCACTTGCTATAACAGCAAATAGGGCAGTAGCTCCTCCCGGAGGGTGCAAAGTATTTGTTAAAAGCATTACAATAATTGCACTTGCAACACTAAAGCCTGCTGCAAAATGGTTTGAATTGCCAAAAATATAAAGTGTGAGCACACCTACAAAAGCACAGAGTGAATGACCTAAAATAACATTTTTTGCTTGTGAAATAGGGCTTTGCGGAACTGTGAATAGAATAACGGCGCTTGCACCTATTGGGGCAAAAAGGATATGTATGACAATCTCTTTACTGATAAAAAGTCCTATAAAATCATCAAAATAACTAAGAAGAGTAATAGAAATAAAGGCAAAAATCCACATCAGTCCAAGTCTTAAGGATTCAATTTTGATTGCTTTAAAGTGTGCAAATTGTTTTCTTAAAAAATTTTTTAACATTTTTTTCTCTTGTTGACAGTTTAGGCAAAAATCATTCTGTCATTATCCAATTCTTTTTTCTGTTTTTGAGAATAGAATTCCATAAGTTTTTGCATAGTCATTTCTTCTCTTTCTTTTCCCTGTATGTCAAGAATAATCTTGCCTTTATCAAGCATAATAGTTCTTGTTCCGCTTGTAAGGGCTGATTGAATGTTGTGGGTAATCATTAAAGCAGTAAGATTATGTTTTGTAATGATTTTATTTGTCATTTCCATGATTTTTTCAGCTGCTGCAGGATCAAGTGCGGCTGTGTGCTCATCAAGTAAAAGAAGTTTTGGCACAACCAAGGTTCCCATCAGAAGAGTAAGGGCTTGCCTTTGCCCACCTGATAAAAGGCCAACCTTTGTTTGCAAACGGTTTTCAAGGCCCATATTAAATTCAGATAATGCTTCTTTGAAGATTTCTCTTTCATTTTTTCGCACTGCAAAGTTTAATCCGCTATGTTTACTTCTTGAGTAAGCAAGTGCTAAATTTTCTTCAATAGTAAGTGATGGAGCTGTACCCATCATCGGATCTTGAAAAAGCCTGCCTATATAGGAAGAACGCTTGTGCTCAGCATCATAGGTGATGTTTTTTCCTTCTAAAAAGATAGAGCCTTCATCAGCGAAGAAAAAACCTGAAATTGCATTGAATAAGGTGGATTTTCCTGCACCGTTTGAACCGATTAAAGAAATGAATTCGCCTTTATTCACTTTTAGATTTATTTTATCAAGTGCCCTATGTTCTGTGGGCGTATTAGGTGAAAATATTTTTGTAAGATTAGTGATTTTGAGCATCTTTCAAACCTTTTTGTTTCATTTTCTGAAAATTTATATAGGATTTTATTGCCGGAATTGCAAGTGCGATGGCAACAATTAGGGCAGAAACAATTTTTAGATAATAAGCAGGAAACAGGCTGGTTTTTAAAGCCAAAGCTATGATAAATCTATAGATAACAGAACCTAAAACCACTGTGATTAACCCTTTTGTTACAGAACCTTTGCCAAAAATCTGCTCACCTATAATCACAGAGGCAAGCCCAACAGCAATAATACCAATGCCTGAACTTATATCTGCAAAGCCTTGATATTGAGCCAATAAAGCACCTGATAATGCAATACAGGAATTGCTTAAAGCAAAGGTAAGGATTTTTGTTGCATCAACATTTATTGAAGAAGCACGCACCATTCTTTCGTTATCTCCTGTGGCACGTATGCAAAGGCCAATATGAGTTTTAAAAAAGAGTGCAAAAATAATAACTATTGCTAAGCAAAAAACTAAAGCAATCAAAAGTCTTACAGTGTCTTTAGACAAAAAAGGAAGGGCATCAAAGGCAAGGCGGAAGATAGTGTCCATCCCTATAAGTGCAATGTTTGAGCGTGAACCCATGATAGCAAGGTTTACGGAATAAAGCCCGCTCATAGTAAGAATACCTGCTAAAATTGGGTGAATTCCTATTTTTGTTTGCAAAACACCAGTAACGCTTCCGCCTAAGAAGCCTGCTGCCATTCCGGCAAAAATAGCAAGAAAAGGGTGGCCTAGTGCAGTGAAAGCAGCTGAAGTGGCAAGCCCAAAAGTGAAAGTGCCTTCAGCCGAAAGATCGGGAATATCAAGAATACGAAAGGAAATATAAATTCCGACTGCAAGTAAAGCATAAATAAGCCCTAAATGCATGGAGCCAAGCAAGAGAGTCATGTCAATGTCCTATCAATTAAAATTTTAGGGGGAAAACTTATTATAAATCTGTTTTCCCCCTTAATAAACTATTTATCTTCAAATAAGAGTAAGCCTTCAATATCAGTTGGAATTGGCATTCCTATTGCATCAGCAGTGGTTTTGTTGATCATAGTATCTGTTGCAGGCACAACCACTGAAGGAATATCTTCAATTTTTGTGCCATTCAAGTATTTTATGGCCATTTCAGCAGTAACTTCACCAATTCTGATATCACTAATAGAAACAGCTGCCAAACCACCATCTTCAACAGTTACATTTGATGAGCAGTAAGAAGGTATTTTCGCTTCTCTTGCAACTTCTGCAACTAAAGGCATGGCAGATTGAATAACAGAATCGTTTGGAATGAAAAGAGCATCAACACTATCAACAAGGCTTTGTGTTGCTTGCTGAACTTCTGCTGAATTTGTAATAACTGCTTCTTTATATTTTATGCCTTTAGAATCAAGATATTCTTTTGCCAAATTAATAGTGCTTACTGCATTGATTTCGCTTGTGGTATAGATAAGACCAAAGGTTTCAATTCCCGGGGTAAGTTTATCGGCTAAGTTAAAAATAAGCTCTAGTGGAATTGCGTTTGAAGTGCCTGTTGCGTTTTTATCAGGCTTATTCATATCTGTAATAACTTTTGCAGCAACAGGATTTGAAAGTGAAATAAAGAAAGTTGGAATATCGCTTTCAAGGTTTACCATGGCTTGAGCAGCAGGTGTTGCAATAGCAACAATAAAGTCATGCCCTGCATCAACCATGCTTTGGCAAATGCTGTTTAAATTTGTGGCATCGCCTTGGGCTGATTTAATATCAAATGTCATCTTGCTTTCATCATAACCATTTTTACGCATTGTTCCGATAAAGCCTTCTTTCATGTCTTCAAAAGCACCGTTTTCAAAAAGTTGAACAATACCAACGCTAATAGGTTTTGCAAAAGCGTTAACATTCATTGCACAAAAAACAAAAAGTGATAATAATAATAGTTTGATCGTTTTCATTCTAAATCTCCGTAAATATAAAAAATTAAATAGTATGTTGCATATATTATGCGAACAAAAACAGAAACACTCTAAAGCATAGCCTTAGTGCACAAAATAAGATTGTGTAGGATTTTTTTATTTACAAAGTCGCCATCGCCCTCTTAATAAAGAGAGGGGATTGCCTAAATGGAAAGATGTAAAATTATTAGTAGCTTTTTGTGCAAAAATAGAGTGCAAGAATCTATTGTTTGTTCTTACAATCTCTTTTGTGCATGTTGCACATATTTGCAAATCGCTCTTTATTGACATCATCAATCCATTTCATATAAAGTTGAATAAAATCAACTGCTTTATTTTTTTAAAATAGGAACAGTGCTTCCACCGTTAGGCATGAGTATAACGCTTTTGTTTTTAAAGTCAAGCGAATTAATTAATGCTTTAATATCTGTAAAGCCATTCACATCTAAATCAGCCAATGTGGCCTTATCTAGTGTGGTAAGGGCATATGTGTTCGCTTTTTTTATGCGTTCACAGGCTGCATAGAAAATATAGCCGCTTATAGTAAAGTTTTTTCTAAGTTCAGGGTCAAGGGTATTTGTTTTGAGATATTTAGCCCAATCAAAGAAATCAGGCGGGCCGCCACCCTCAACACATTCAGCAATCAAGACTAAAGTGCCTTTTTCTTTCACAGCTTCTGCCATATTAAAAAGTGTTTTTGCAGCTTGATAAAGATTGATGTCTTTTGGATAGCCGCCGCAAGAAGCAATGACGATATCAGCCTTTTCATCAATTTCTATGCCGTTGATCTGGTTTGCTATTCTGCAAGATTTTTCAAAGGCAGTTTTCCAGTTTCCGCAGATAAGGTGTGATTGCTTGCCATCTTTATTCATAATAATATTGATGCCAAAAATAGGATTTAGAAGGGCAACACCCTCATCCATATCTTGATGAACGGGGTTGATGTTTAATACGCCCATTCCTATTAAATCGCTGGAACGTTCTTCATCGGGGTGCATGCATAAAAGATGGTTTGCAACAATGGTTTCATCGCCTGCAATTCCAGGAATAATGCTCTTTCTTCCGCCACCATAGCCGGCTAAAGCATGATGCGTGGTTGAACCGATAATAATAACTTTTCTGTTTTTTGCTAAAGGATTTAGATAAACTGGGGTTCCAAAGGAGGTTGTGCCAAAATACTCAAGCTCGCCTTTGTAGTTGTGGTTTACAACTTGAACTTTTTCATATACCCAATCAGAAACATTTTTTCTGTTTTCATCGGGTGTTTGCTCTCTATGTGTGCCAAGTGAAATAAGGATAACAATATTTTTGTAGGGAATTTTGCACTTTGTATGTAAAAATTCAACTAATTCCTTGCATACAAGATCTTGCCTAGACCAAAGTCTTGTAATATCGCTTAAAACAATAGTAATAAGGTCATCTTTTTGCACAAGGATTGAAAGTGGGGCAGAGTCAACAGTATTTAATTCAGCTTCAGTATAAAATGTTGACTTTAAATCATTTATTGGAAGTGCGGCAACAGGTTCAAGTGTTGTGATTGACTTTGCGTTTTCTATGGAAAAATTAATACTTGAATTACCATATTTCATGTATATATCTGCTTGACTTTCTGACATGTTACCACCTTTAAATAATTATATCAATATGATTATAGAATAACTTAGCCTTTGTCAAGCTTGTGAAAAAAATATCAAAAATAGTGCAATTTTGAAAAGATTTTATTGCACACTTATTGTGCAGGTGATTTGCAGGTAATCGTTTAGTATTTATAAGAGTTGTGAATAAAAATTATTTGTAGCTGACTGAAGCAATTTCAATGAGCTCGGCATAATCAAGAATTTCAAGGCGATTTTTTGTATAATCACCCACGATGCCTTGGTCGCGTAATGTTGCAATAATTCTATTCACGGAAGATCTGTGCACGCAGAAAAAATCCACAAGTTCACGCTGTGAAATAGCTGGAGTGAAAGTGTGTGCAAATTTATTATAAGAAGCCATATCAAGTAAAAGCCTTGAAATATTTCTTAAAAGATAGTGTGTGCCCATTTCGTTCACTCGTGTAAGCAAAACTGAGTATTTAACGCCTATGCTTTCCATAATTGAAAAGGAAAGTTCAGGGTTACTATGAATCAGCTTTCTTAAATATTTCACGGGGAATCGAATAAGTACGGAGTTTTCAAGTGCTAAATAATGGCTTGGTTGAGCTGTGTGGCCAATAACGTGCATTTCGCAGCACAAAGAATTTTTGCCCAAATAAAAGTTTGGGAGCACATCATTTTTTTGAATACGTGAAAATTGCAATAAGCCGCTTTTTATAAAATAAACATAATCAACATCAACTTTTAATTGGTTGCCTTTAGGCAGTTGCATTGCAACACCATGATCAAGATATTTTTCCCATACAGCAGATTCATTATAAATAAAAAACGAAAGCTTAGGGCGAATTCGTGCATCATGAGAATCATCTATTGGATCTTTACTTGTTTGTTTCAAATACACAATAAATACCTCAATTTAAATATATTATAAATCATTGTATTAAATTAGACTAAAATACAAAAAAAGTCAACTATCAGCAAAGGAAAGCAAGTAAAATTTATTTTTTTGACTAATAAATAAAAATATGCGAAACTAAAAAAAAAAGGAGTTTTTATGATTTATTTAATTGTTAAATTGTTCCCTAAAGCAGAAACTCGTGAAGAGTTTGATGCTCTTATGAAAGAAATGATTGTAAAGTCAAATGAAGAAGATGCTTGCATTCAATATGTGCTTACTT
>CAYJHJ010000014.1:31009-35655 GCA_964370095.1 uncultured Desulfovibrionaceae bacterium
GGTTTAGAATTTCATACAAAAACAGATCATTATCTGAATGTTCTGCCTAAAGTATTGAAATTATGCTCAAAAGAAGCAGAATTTACACGCTTAAAAGATATTTATGAAGCATAAAATAAAAACCACAGTAGAAAAGAATACTGTGGTTTTTAATAATTTTATAATATAATAGTTATCTTATTTTTTGATATCTGCCTTGAAAAGAAAATCCCTCAGCCCTGAGCGATACTTTAATAAGGCAGAGCTTTCAAGTTCTTCAATTTTTTCGTTAAGCCCCAAAGAAACAAGTTCTTCGCCTATGCATTGAGTAACAACAATTGCTAATTGCTTATCATTAGTTGACTCAGCTATAAATTTTCCTGCTAAAATGGCTTCGTCTTTTGTAAGGTATCTAAAAGTGCCGTTTTCGTTTAATGGGATGATTTGCAAGCGTATTTCAGAATCTTTGAAGCTTTTTGCAATTTCAACAGTTTGAGCAATTTCTTCGCCTGTTGGAGCTTGGTTAAACATGCCATTTGTGGTTTTATTTATCATATCATATATTTCAGGCGAACCAAAAAAATTCACCTCTAATTTTGATACAAGGTTTTTATCTATAAGCTTTTGAAGAAGTTCTGGTTTTCTTCCATCAACCCTCAAGCATACTTCCAAGCCGCCTTTTGCAAGATGTTCAACAAGCTCAATGAAATAATCTTCTTGCCCGTCGGGGCACAAAGAGGGGTAAAGCCCTGAAACCATGCCATGCAAAAGATCTGAGCGTGTTACACTCCAACCTAATTTTTCTTCTGAAAGCAGATAGGCAATAACTTCAGCTGAGCCTTGCTTGATAATTTTTCCATTAGAATATATTGGAAATTCAACGCCTTCGGGATTTCTATAGATTGAAGGGCGGTTTGCTCTATAAAAGTTATTAAAGTCTTCTTTGTTGGCTTGAAAGTCAGTTTCTTCAAAGCTTTGTTCTTTTTCTTTAAGAAATGCTTTTACAATTTTGCAACGTAAGCATTTTTCGGCTGTATAGAGATGGTGCATAATGCTCTCCTAAAAGTGATACTTTTAAGATTGTTAGCATATGTGAGTTTTTTATCAATCTCTTTTTTGAATTGTTTCAAAAGAGGCATTTTAAAGATAGATTTTGTTATTTAAAACGATTTTGGCTTTCAGTACAAATTAAAGCATATTATAGGGCAAGAAATATTCTTTATCTAATTCCTTCAAACAATTTCTGTGCACTGACAAGGGCACTTCTTGTGCCAAAAATATAGACTATATCTTCAATTTCAAGCATAGTTTCAGCACTTATATCAGAAAGGGTGTGTGTTCCTTTTTTTACTGTAAGCACTGTAATTCCATGATTATTCCTTAAATCTAATTCTTTAAGAGTTTTGTTTGCAATCAAAGAATTTTCTTCAACTATATAACTTGACATGGAAAGATCTGCAAACTCACTTGTGAAGCCTTGAAGAGTAGAGGCTGAATCATTCGTGTTGAAGGTGTTATAGTTTTCATGCCTTATAGAGAAAATAAGTTCTTGGGTTTTTTGCTGTGGAAGAAGATAAAAATCAAGCAGATAAGCAAATACTCCTATAGATGCTTCAAATTCTTCAGCAATTACTCTATTTGCTCCTAAGTCATGTAAATGTTGACTTTCACCAAGAAAGCGTGTTCTTGCAACTATAAATAGTGTGGGGTTTAGCTTGCGTGCTGTTGCTGTTATGGCTCGTATAGCGGCAGGATCCGGGGTAAGTATGGCAAGGGCTTTTGCTTGTTCGATGCCTGCATGTTGCAAAACTAAGGGCAGGCTTGCATCACCGTGTTTTATTGGTTCAATAGCACGATAACGAGCGACGGTTTCAGGGTTTGCCTCAAGTATAGAATAGTTAATACCTGCTTCTTTCGCAACTTTTGCAAGGTTTTTCCCGCCAACTCCAAAGCCTACTATAAGAAGATGATCCTTGAGGCTTGTGTGAACACTTTCGTCTTCATCATCTGATTTTATTTCTTGGTGTGCATAAAATTTATGTATAACGAGCTGCGCAAACTTAGGTGCTAAAGCCATAAAAACAGGTGTAAGGGTCATGGTAAGGATGCTTGCTGCCAAGAAAAGCTGATAAGTGCTTTGAGTCATAAGCCCAAAAGCTATTCCCTCTCTAGCTAAAACAAAAGAAAATTCGCCTATTTGTGCAAGGGAAAAAGCAACTAAAATAGCGGTTTTGGGCGAATATTTTAAAATCCTTACCGTGGGGTAAACCACAAGCATTTTCATAAAAACTAAGGCTATAGCAAAAGACAGAATGATATGAATATGTTGAAAAAAGAAAGGCACATCAAGCAACATCCCGACAGAAATAAAGAAAACTGAAGTAAAAACATCTTTGAAGGGTAAAATATTTTCAAGCACAGAAAGTGAATATTCTGAATCAGCCAATAAAACACCCGCTAAAAAAGCGCCTAAAGAAAGCGAAAGCCCTGCATAAGAAGTGAGTAGGGCAATGGCAAAAGTGATGCCTAATGTTGCAAGAAGTAAAAGATCGCGGCTTCTTGTTTTCACGATTCTATACATAAGCCGTGGCAAGATAAAGTGGCCGAATAAAACAATTCCTATAATAATAAGAGCATCACGCCCAAGGTTGAGTAAAAGAGTATTCATATCAGTGTTCATAGCTCCTGCTAACAAAGGAATTGCAAGCATCATAGGAACAATGACAATGTCTTGAAAAATTAAAATAGATAAACAAAGCCTGCCTTGTGGCGATTCAGTTTGAGCTTTTTGCTGTAATAATGAAAGTACAATGGCTGTTGATGAAAGTGCAAGCAGGAAGCCATAGAAAATGCCTTGAGTAAAGTTTTGCGAAAAAAGTATAACAAAGGCAAAAGTAATGCCTATGGTAAGAAAAACTTGTGAACCGCCGCCCAAAAAGATGGGCTTTTTAAGCCTTTTAAGCTCCTCTCTGGACATTTCCATGCCTATGGTGAACAATAAAAGCACAACGCCAATTTCTGCCAATAAATCAACAGCATGCAAGTCATCAATCAAACTAAGTGTTGTTGGGCCGCATAAAACCCCTGTCAATAAAAAGCCAACTATAGAGGGAATATGAAACTTGTGGCATATAAGTAAAACAACAATGGATAAGCAAAAAACTATAACAAGTTCGTTTAAAAAAAGCATACATTACTCTCCTATTGGGCTTATTTAGTCATACTTTATAAATAAATTGAAGTCAATTTTTTTTTCAATGATTGCTTTATCTTTTAGCTTTATTCTGATAAAAAATCTTTGCAATTTGTAAAGAAAAATTATATGCTTTATAAAAATGAATACAAAGTAAATAATAAAGTAAATATTATTGAGGTGAAAAATGCAAACAATCCTTATAACAGGTGTTACAGCCGGCTTTGGACTTGTTACAGCCAAGATGTTTCATGAAATGGGCTATAAAGTCATTGGCACAGGCAGAAGAAAAGATAGGCTTGATAGTTTAGCAAAAGAATTGAAAAATTTTACGCCTCTTTGCTTTGATATAAGAGATAAAGCCGCTGTATTTAAAGCTTTTGAAAATCTTGAAGTTGATATTTTAGTAAATAATGCCGGCCTTGCTTTAGGGTTAGAGCCTGCCCATGAAGTTCAAATTGAAGATTGGGAAACTATGGTAGACACCAATATAAAAGGCACTTTATATGCCACAAGAGCTGTTTTGCCCAATATGGTAAAAAATAAAAAAGGGCATATCATAAATCTTGGCTCTATTGCAGGCACTTATCCATACCCAGGGGGCAATGTTTATGGGGCAACAAAGGCTTTTATGAAGCAATTCAGCCTTAATTTGAGGGCAGACTTGAGCGGAAAAAATATACGCGTAACCAATATTGAGCCGGGTTTGGCTGAATCAGAATTTTCTGAAATTCGCTTCAAAGGCGATAAAGAAAGAGCAAAACAACTTTATGCAAAGAAAAATCCACTTACTCCGCACGATATAGCGGAATGTATAAGATGGGCTGCACTTTTGCCAAGCCATGTGAATATTAACAGAATTGAAATAATGCCCACAACGCAAACCCCGGCTGCGCATACTGTATATGTTGAGGAATAAAGAATATATAGGTAATTTATGAAAGAAAAATCCATTTTATATATAGAAGAGCTTTGCAAAAGATTTTCTGATTGTGCTCCATTGCGACCCCAAATAGAAAAAAGCATAGAGCTTTTGCTGCAATGCCTTGAAAACAAAGGCACAATTTTTGTTTGCGGGAATGGGGGCTCAGCTTCTGATGCTGAACATATTGTTGGCGAATTAATGAAATCCTTTATGAAAAAAAGAAATTTAAAGGGCAAATTTTGTGCCGACATAAAAGCTATTTATCCTGAAAAAGCGGAATATCTTCCGAACCACCTTGAAGGAAGTATACCTGCGATTTCTTTGGTTTCTTCGGTTTCACTTTCAACAGCTTATGCCAATGATGTGTGTGCGGATATGGTGTTTGCTCAACAAATTTATGGGCTTGCAAAAGAAAATGATGTCTTGTGGGCAATTTCTACTTCAGGCAATTCAAAAAATGTAAATAATGCACTTTATGTGGCAAAAGCAATAAACTGCAAAACTTTAGGTTTAAGCGGAAAAACAGGGGGCGAAATGGCTGCCTTGCTT
>CAYJHJ010000015.1:0-21434 GCA_964370095.1 uncultured Desulfovibrionaceae bacterium
TAGCTAATAATCCAATTAAGAAGTAAGAGCGTAAGCGAATAAATCTTTAGCGAACGCAGCAAAAACAACAATACAAAAACTATTCATTAGCTCCGCAGCACTTCTTATACTTTTGCCCTGATCCGCAAGGACAAGGGTCGTTTCTGCCAACTGTTGAAGCTTTAACCGCTTGTTTTGGGTTTGTTGTTTTTTGAGCTTCTTCTTCTTTTGATTTTAGTTCATCAATTTTCTGTTCTTTATGCTCAAGATTTAGTTGAGAACTTTCTTTCTTTTCTTCAAGTTTTTGATTTGTTTCTGTTTGTGAACTTTCACCTTGTTCAGCCTCATTAGGCCTTTGAATACGCACATGAGAAAGATTACGTATCACGCTTTCACGCATGGTGTAGAGCATGGTTTGGAAAAGTTCAAAACCTTCTCTTTTATATTCAAGCTTCGGATCCCTTTGCCCATAGCCACGAAGACCAATGCCTTCACGCAAATGATCCATATTTCTCAAATGATCTTTCCATGATTTGTCTACTGTTTCTAAAAGGAAATAGCGAACGATATCTTTATATATTTCACCGGTTTGTTCTTTTGTGGCATCAAGGGCTTTTAGGGTAAGCTCTTTTGCCTCTTCATAATTTGGCAAGGTTTCCAAATCTTCAGTAACAGCAGGAAGATTGCAAACATCAATAAGCCTTTTGAGCATGGACTCTTTTTCTTCGGCTGAAATATTTTTTATGCCATCAGCAGGGTAGACATCGTCAAGAAAATCGTCAATATATTCTTCTATAATTTCATCAAATTCAGTGTTTTCAATAAATTCATGGCGAAGGTCATAGATGACAAGCCTTTGCTGATTCATCACATTGTCATACTCAAGCAAGGTTTTACGAACTTCAAAAAAGTGGCCTTCTACTCTTTTTTGTGCGTTTTCAATAGCTTTTGTTACCATAGAATTTTCAATAGGTTCGCCTTCTTCCATGCCAAGCTTTTGCATAAGAGTTGAAAGACGTTCTGAACCGAAAATACGCATAAGGTTATCTTCCAAAGAAAGATAAAAACGAGAAGAACCGGGATCGCCTTGACGGCCTGAACGACCTCTGAGTTGATTATCAATACGGCGAGATTCATGCCTTTCAGTTCCTAAAATATGAAGACCGCCAAGGTCTGTAACACCTTCACCAAGCACAATATCAGTTCCGCGGCCTGCCATATTTGTGGCAATGGTTACCTTGCCTTTTTGTCCTGCCTGAGCAATAATTTCAGCTTCTTGAGCTTGGTATTTTGCGTTCAAAACATTATGCGGAATTTTTGCTTGTTTGAGCATTTTTGAAATAAATTCAGAAGATTCGATGGAAATTGTTCCCACCAAGACAGGCTGCCCTTTTTCGTGTAATTCACGAATAGAATCAAGAATGGCCTGATATTTTTCTTTTTGCGTTCTATAGATTACATCAGAAAGATCTTTACGAATAACTATAGTATTTGGCGGGATTGAAACAACTTCTAAATTGTAGATTTGACCAAACTCAACGGCTTCGGTTTCTGCAGTTCCTGTCATACCGGCGAGTTTGTTATACATTCTGAAATAATTTTGAAAGGTAATAGATGCCAAGGTTTGGTTTTCAGCTTCAATTTTCACATTTTCTTTTGCTTCTAATGCTTGGTGAAGCCCATCACCAAATCGTCTGCCGGGCATGGGGCGGCCTGTATGTTCGTCAATAATAACAACTTTTTTCTCTTCGCTTATGATATATTCATGCTCATTTTTATAGCAATAATTTGCACGAAGTGCTTGTAAAATATGGTGCTGCATGGCAATAGCAGAAGGATCAAAAAGATTTGTAATACCAAGCAAGCGTTCACATTCTTCCACGCCTTTTTCTGTGAGAAGAGCTGTTCTTGCTTTTTCATCAATAGTAAAATGTTCATCAATTTTAAGATATTTTACTAAGGTGTTCGCCTGAATATAAAGCTCACTGCTTTGCTCAACCGCACCTGAAATAACTAAAGGAGTTCTGGCTTCGTCAATAAGGATAGAGTCAACTTCATCAACAATAGCGAAGAAATGCTCACGCTGAACAAGCTGTTCTTTGTGGAATTTCATATTGTCGCGAAGAAAGTCAAATCCAAATTCATTGTTTGTGCCATAAGTAATGTCAGCCCCATAAGCGGCTTTTCTTTGTTCGTCGGTTAAGCCGTGAACAATAACACCAACGCTTAATCCCAGTGCATTATAAAGCTTGCCCATCCACTCAGCATCACGCTGAGCAAGGTAATCGTTTACAGTAATAACATGAACACCCTTGCCTTCAAGTGCATTTAATACAACAGCCAAGGTTGCAACCAAGGTTTTACCTTCACCTGTTTTCATTTCAGCAATTTTGCCTTCATGAAGAACAACACCGCCTATAAGCTGGCAGTCATAGTGCCTCATTTCAAGTACGCGAGATGACATTTCACGCACAATTGCGAAAACTTCGGGTAAAAGGTTATCCGTAGTTTTTGCACCTTGTTGGATTTGTTCTTTATATTCTGCTAAAAGCTCTTTCAATTCATCATCAGAAAGCTCTTGCATTTTAGTTTCAAGAGTATTGCATTTTTGAATAATTGGTTTAAGCTTTTTTATATATCTTTCGTTTCGTGTGCCGAAAATTTTTTTTGCTAAAAATGAAAACATGTATCCTCCGCAAAAGGCATTAATATCATAAAAATAAGTATATTATTAAATATGGCAAGTGGCAAGGCTAAAATAATGAGAAAAATATTTAATTCTTTCTCTAAAGGCTTGCTCTTTTTTGTTATTGGTAGCATAATTGTTTAAATTATTAAAGGGATGGACTATGTTGTTACCAAATGGAATTCGCAAACCTCTCAGCCATAAAAATTACAGATATTTTGTGTGCGGGCAGATAGTGGCTGTTTTGGTTTTTTGGATGCAAGGCGTTACTTCTTCTTGGCTTGCCTATCAACTCACAGGCTCAAGTGCAATTTTAGGCACAGTAATGTTTGCAACCTTTGTCCCTTCTTTATTTTTGGCCCCAATTGGAGGAATTATAGCCGATAAATTCCCCAAAAAATACATTATGTACTGCACGCAAAGCATTGGTTTTTTTGCTACTTTTCTTATGTCTGTGCTTGTGCTCAGCGATAGAGTTGCCGTAAGTTCAATGTTTATTACAAATCTTCTGATAGGCACAATGATGGCACTTGAAAGTCCTGTTAGAAATGCTTTTATGATAGAACTTGTTGGAAAAGATGATTTACGAAGTGCCATTGCATTAAATTCTTCTATTTTTAACCTCGGGCGTATGGCAGGCCCAGCACTTGGTGGTTTTTTAATCCCAATTATAGGAGTTGGTTATATTTATGTGCTTTCAACAATTGGTTTTACAGCAATCAGCATAGCTTTGTTCTTTATTGATGAAATCGGAATGCCTGTGAAGTTTGAAGACACAAGCGTAAAGCACACAAGTGCAGAGGGTTTTCAATATGCCTTTACAGAAAAAACAATACGCTATTCTTTGCTGCAAATTGCTTTGATGTCAGTTTGCTTAACAAGTGTTTCAGTATTACTTCCAAAATTTGCTGTGGAAATTTTATCAGGTGAAAGTGTAGTGTTAGGCTTTTTACACGGTGCTTCAGGTGTGGGGGCTTTCATGGGTGCAATTTACCTTACTACAAAAGTGAACAATGTTAATATTTTGAGGGATTTGATTATAGGCAATATCATAACCATGATGGGGATGTATGTTTTTGCTATTTCAACAAATATTTATCTATCAATTTTTGCGCTTGCTTGCACGGGTGGCGGTTCAACAATATACATGGCATCAACAAACACGCTTTTGCAATTCATCACTCCAAATGAGTATAGAGGAAGAGTAATGTCTTTATTTTCCATGATGCTTATGGGAATGGGGATGTTTGGAACAATTTTTTCAGGATACTTTGGCGATAAAATAGGCCTTATGGAAACAGTTTTGATTGCAGCTTTCTTTTTTACTGTATCTTTGCTTATAATTTTCAGAAAGGTTTTAAAATACGCTTGCAAAAAAGAAATTGATTGATGAGAGATCTTTGATGATTTGACAAAAGATAAAGTGAGAAGTATTATATATAAAAGGTATTAATAAAAGGATACTCCGATGCCGCATACTAAAAACCAAAGAGATATTTCACCAAATTTTGAAGAAGATTATAAAGAACCCAACCTTTATAAAGTCATTTTACATAATGACGACTATACAACTATGGAATTTGTTATTAATATACTTATGGAAGTTTTTAGAAAAAGCTTGGATGAGGCAGAACAGCTCACCGTAACAGTACATAAAAAACAAAAAGCTGTTGTTGGCATTTATACAAAAGAAATTGCAGAAGTAAAAACAGACAGAACAATAAAAAAAGCTCGCAGTGTGGGTTTTCCTTTATTGTGCACTTTTGAACCTGTAGATTAATATATTTATAATGAGGTAGTATGTTAAGTCATTCAGTACAGAATGTATTGGCTAAAGCAGTGCACGAGATGCGTGTTCGCAAACACGAATTTCTTACAAGCGAACATATTCTCTTGGCTTTAACCTATAATAATGAAGTAAAAGTAATCTTGGAAGGTTGCGGGGCAAATATTACAGAAGTTCGCTCTGATTTAGAAAAGTTTTTCAACCAAAACCTTGAAAGCGTGGAACAAGAAGCAAGTGGTGAAATTTTTCAAACCCTTGCAGTCGAACGTATTCTTACACGAGCTTTACAGCAGGTGAGCAGTGCAGGGCGTGAAAGCATTGAAGTGAGTGATGTGCTTGCTTCCTTGTTTGCAGAAGATGAAAGTTGGTGCGTGCATATTTTGCGTGCTCAAGGCTTATCACGACTTGATGTTTTGGAGTTTATTTCGCATCGTATGCCACATACACATAATGAAGTGAACCTTGATAATGATATCACCGGCAATTCTTCCTCTACTGTTTTAGAGCAGTTTTGTACAAACCTTACAGAAAAAGCAAGAAGAAATGAATTTGATCCTCTTGTAGGGCGTGAAGCAGAACTTCTGAGAATTATAGAAATTTTGGCACGCCGAAGAAAGAATAACCCATTGCTTACAGGCGATGCAGGCATAGGCAAAACAGCTATTATTGAAGGGCTTGCATCTCGAATAGTAAATAAAAAAGTGCCCAAAGAATTTTATGATACTGAGTTATATTCTTTAGATGTAACTTCGCTTATGGCAGGGGCAAAATATAGGGGTGAATTTGAGGGAAGATTTAAAGCAATCTTGAGTGAATTTGCCGCAAAAGAAAACACTATTTTAGTTATAGATGAAGTGCATAGTCTTTTGAACTCTTCGCAAGGAAACAGCGGCGGAATTGATGCCGGAGGCATGCTTAAACCATTCTTATCAAGCGGAAATTTTCGTTGTATTGCTTCAACTACGCATGAAGATTTCAGAACTACTTTTAATAAAGACAGGGCTCTTGCACGCCGTTATCAAAAAGTGGATATTTATGAGCCAAGCGTTGAAGAATGTATGGATATTCTTAAAGGCTTGCAAAAAAAATACGAAGAGCATCATAAGGTTCGTTACGGTAAAAATGTGATAAAGGCAATTGTTACGCTTTCAGCAAGATATATTCAAGATAGAATGTTGCCGGATAAAGCTATAGATGTTCTTGACGAAAGTGCAGCATCTTTACGCATGAAGCCAGCGTTTAAAGAAAATGCCACTGTTCAAATTGCAGATGTTGAAAGGGTTATTGCTCGCATTGCAAATGTGCCCACAGCTTCTGTTGCCACCGATGAAAGAGATGTTTTGAAAGACTTGGAAAAAAATATCAAAACAAAACTTTTTGGGCAAGATGAAGCGGTTAGGCAAGTGGTTCGTGCAATTTATCGCTCAAGGGCAAATTTTTCTGAAAGCACAAGGCCGACTGGCTCATTCCTTTTCTATGGTCCAACAGGTGTGGGCAAAACTGAACTGGCAAAAACTTTGGCGGAAAACCTCAGCATGAATTTTCTTCGCTATGACATGAGCGAATATATGGAAAAGCATGCCGTGGCACGCCTTATCGGTGCACCTCCGGGATATGTTGGCTTTGAACAAGGCGGGCTTTTAACCGAAGCAGTGCGCAAAAATCCTCATTCTATTATTTTATTTGATGAAATTGAAAAAGCACATCCTGATATATATAATATACTTTTACAAGTAATGGATTATGCCACCCTCACAGATAATAATGGCAAGAAAGCAGATTTCAGAAATTGTGTTATTATCATGACAACAAATGCCGGTGCAAGTGAACTTTCACTTTCAACTGTTGGTTTTGCTCAAGAAAGTTCAAAAGACAGTTCACACAGAAGTAAAAAAGCTGTTGAAAAAACTTTTACACCGGAATTTCGTAATAGACTAGATGCCCTTATTCCATTTGTGGAACTTGGCTTTGAGCATATGATCGCAGTTGTGAACAAAACAATAAATAAATTATTTGCAGGTTTACAAGCAAATAAAATTCAGCTTGAACTTTCAGAAGAAGCGAAAATTTGGCTTGTTAAACGTGGGATTGATGCAAAGCTTGGGGCTCGTCCTCTTGAGCGTTTGATCCGCTCTGAGCTTGAAGACTATTTGGCTGAAGAAGTTTTATTCGGAAAATTAAAGAAAGGCGGAAAGGTTTATGTTTCCGTTGAATCTGATGAAGCAGAACATCTAACTTTTAAAAATGAAAGCGGAAAATAATATGAGTTTAGATAAGATTTTACAAAAATTAGAAACAAGAAAATCAAGGGTTTTGGAACTCCATCAAGGGCTTACCAAAAACGTAGCTATGAGTCCTGTTAATGGCGGTGATGGCGAATGGGAAAAAGCTCAATGGTATCTTGATAAAATTCGTTCTTATGGGCTTACAAATGTAAAGCATTACAATGCGCCCGATGATAGAGTAAGTGCCGGGCAAAGACCTAATTTCACAGTTATTGTTGAAGGCAAAAGCTCACGCACATTGTGGGTGATGGGGCATCTTGATGTTGTTCCTGCCGGTGCACTTGATTTATGGAAAACAGAACCTTTTTCCCTTACTTTAGCAGAAGATGGCGATACAATGTATGGAAGAGGTGTGGAAGATAACCAGCAAGCTATTGTTTCTGCAACAATTTTAGCAGCCGAGCTTGTTGAAGAAAATATAACACCTGAACTTTCTTTCGGAATTTTGTGCGTTGCGGATGAAGAAACAAGTAATACGTATGGTATTGATTATCTAATGGAAAATTTTCCTGATATAGTCAAAGAAGACGACTTGGTTATAGTGCCTGACTTCGGAACAGAAGAAGGCACGATGATAGAAGTTGCTGAAAAAGGTGTTCTATGGCTTGAAATTCAAGTAAAAGGCAAGCAATGCCATGCATCTACTCCTGAAGAGGGAATAAACTCACTGGTGGTTGCCGCAGAAATGATTTGTGATACAGCCAAAATTCAAGCAGAACTTACAGAAAGAGATGAGCTGTTTCTTCCTTCATGCACAACAATAACACCAACAAGAATTCTTGCAAACGTGCCAAATACAAACACAATTTCAGGAAGAGATACTTTTTATCTTGATTGTCGTGTTTTGCCATGCCACACTTTTGATCAGGTAATTGCAAAGATTGAGAAATATTATTCAGAAATTGCAAAGAAATATAATGCTGAATTTACACTGAATGTTGTAAGCACAGAGCCTGTAACACCGCCAACTCCTATTGAAAGCGAAATTGTTGTCAAAATGTCAAAAGCTATTAAAGAAGTATATAATATTGAAGTGAAGCCCGGTGGTGTGGGTGGTTCAACAGTTGCAAGCCGTTTTCGTGTAAGAAATATTCCTGCTGCTGTATGGGCAAGAGTGCACCCTACCTATCATATGCCGAATGAGAAAGGTAAAATTTCTTATAATATAGGCGATGCAAAAGTTTACGCAAATATCTTGCTTAGTAGTTAAAGGGTTACTGTATGGAAGAATTACTCAAAAGAATGGCTAAGCAGCTTGAAAGCTTAGATGAAGAATCTCTTTTAGGTTTGTGGGAAAAATATGCACGAATTGTGGATGATTTTGAACCAACTGAAAGATGGCAAGAAGCTGTGCTTATTCTTTCCTTTATTCAAGCTAAGATATGGAAAAATCAGCTTTTTAATCAACAATGGTCAGCACATACAAAATTATATGGCAGAGAGGGCGAACTTGCACCTCTTTTCAATCTTGATATAGTTGATAATACACAGAAAAAGTCAAAACCGGCTGTTTCAATTTCTTTTGATGAAGACGAAGTTTAGTTTATTTGGAAATGTTTAATTCTCTCTTTTATTTTTGAAAGAGAGAATTTGAATTTAAAAGTTTACATTTGGAAACAGTATGCAAAAACCTGAAAAGAATTTACTTTATCCTCTTCCAGTTATCTTTAAAAACTGTAAATTTGAAGAGCTGCTTGTTTGCTTTATAAATGTTCTTTACCCAAAGGTTACAACAAAATTATTGCTGGTGGATATACTTTCACGCATCCCCCTAAAAGGGATGGAAGATTTTCCGTGGACTGTTGCAAGAATTGAAAACATATTTAAAAACCTAAAAGAAAAAAATATTGTAAACACGCAATTCAAGACAAAAATTGAAGATGGGCACGGCCTTGTATGCTATTTACTGCAATTTGAAGAAGGCAGGCTGCTCGCTGAACATCTGCCTTCACGTTTGCGAACATCAAAACAAAATATTTCTGCTTATGATATTGATACAACGCAAGCTCGTGTTGCTTGCTATCTAAATAGTGAAAAAGCTGAAGTTGCACTGAGGAAAATAGTCAGTAAACTTCATGTACTTCCTTTCTATAATCAAAACCCGCCTGATAATTTTTATAAAAAGCTTAGGCCTAATATCCAAATTTACCTTATAAGAAATATGATCAATGCTTATTTTTATGAGCCGCTTGCAGATAAAGTTTATGAAAATTTATCTGACTATATAAAAGTTTCAACAAAAAATATTATCAGCACACCTTTTTTGGATTATGAATTCTTTGTTTCATTAGATAAAGAAAAAATCCAAGAAGAGATAAAAATTTTGAAAAATGTATATGCTTCCACATTTGAATCTGAAATGTATTTTCTTGTAAGCGAATTTTGTTATGCAAAAACAAGTGAAGATTGTATAGGACTTGCCAAAAAGTTTAAAGAACTGCATAAAAATTTTAAAAAGTTTTATGAAGACAATAAATATACTTTTCCTTTTCCTGTTGATTATATTTATCTTTTCACCTTGCTTCGGGCATATACAAATCTCTCACATAAAGAAGATGTGAAAAAAGACTATTTTGCATATTTGAAAAATTCAGCTCTCTCCTCTAAAGAAATACAGCTATTTGAACATCTTATTCATCAAAACCTTACAGAGCGTATGCTTTTGTATATAATAGAAAGTGATTTAGAAGAAAAAAATCTATCGCCTCTGAAAGCTGTTTTATATTTTATTGCTCTTTATCAACTGCCACGTGAAGAACTGAGGGATGCTTGGCTTATCAAAGTTTTGAAAACATATTTTTCTCAAACAAAAGATAATGCTCCCTTTGTGGCATCTTTCTATGCACAGTTTTTGGCAAAACTCCTTCCTGAAATAGAGGCTAAGAACTATCAGGCATATAAAGAAAAATATCAGAATTTTGATCTTTCATCTCTTTTTAGCACTGAAATTTCATGGGAAAAAAGAATGGAAGCAATTTATGACTTTATGCTTGAAAAAGAAGCAGGGCCAAAAAAGAAAATATCAAAAAATCCTAAGCGTTTGGCGTGGTTTGTAAGCACGGCATTTCGTGAAATATATCCCTATGAGCAATCTTTTTCCAAAGAAAGTTGGACAAGAGGGCGAAAGGTTTCAGCATTAAAATTGCGTGATGAAACAGACTCTTATACTTATCTGACAGAGCAAGACATTAAAGTAATAAAATCTTCGGTAAAGAAGGATTATTGGTCTGATGTGTATTATGTTAATTTTGAAACAGCGCTCCCACTTTTGATTGATCATCCCTTTGTTTTTGATGACAGAAGCGATGAAAACCTTTCTTTTACACTCAATGAGCCTGTGCTTGAAATTGAGCAGATAAAGAAAACATCAAGTGAAGAAAATGATGAATATAAGCTTTTATTTTCACTCCCAAGCATGCAAACCGGGCTTCATGTAAAGGAACTTTCCATAGAAAATTGCTATGAACTGACTTCTATAACCGCCTCACATATTAAGCTAAAAGAATTAATGGGGGAAGAAAGCCTCACTTTGCCAAAAAAAGCACAGGAAAAACTTTTTAACATACTCTCGCAAGAGAAAAGCCCTATCAAAGTAAGAACAAAGATTGAATTTAACACACTTGAAGCAAATAAAATTAATGCAAAACCATGCTTACGCCTGAAAAGACTGCATCTAAAAAATGAAATTGGGCTTGAAATTCAAGCTATTGTCTATCCTCTTCTCAATCACAGCACTTCATTTATTCCAACAAAAGGTGCTGAAAGCTTTGTGGCAAAAGTTAAAGATTCGCCTATGCGTATTTTAAGAAAATTTGAAGAAGAATATGAAGAAATAGAAAAGCTTCTTTCAAAATCTCAAATGCTTAAAGAAAATCTTTTTAATGAAAATTATTCTTGGACTTTTGAAGAAACCGAACAGGCATATCAATTGCTTACTGACTTGCAAGAGGCTGATATTTCACTTGAATGGTTTAATAGTGAACCTATTAAAATCTCAAAAAACCTTCAAAAAGAAGATTTGGCACTTAAAGTAAAAGCAAGAGAGAAAAATAAATGGTTTAGCTTAGATGCGACAATAAATATTGATGAAGATTTGGTTATAAATATGCGTTCTTTATTGAAAAATGTTTCAAAACACAAAGGGCGTTTTATTCCATTGGCAAATGGGCAAATTATTGCTTTAGCTGAAGATTTTAGAAGAGCACTTGATAAAGTGCAAGCAATTACACAGGAAGATAAAGATGATATTTTGCTTCATTCGCTTGCTGTTCCAGCTTTTCAGTCTATTTTTGATGAAGACTATATTGAAGTAGATGCTAAATGGCTAGAATGGAAAGAAAAGCTTTCCACTCTAGAAAAAACAACAGTTTTGCCACACAGTTTAAATGCTGATTTGAGAGAATATCAGAAAGAAGGTTTTTATTGGCTTGCTTCTCTTGTTAAAATTCATGCAGGTGCGTGCTTAGCTGATGATATGGGTTTAGGTAAAACATTGCAAACAATTACTTTATTGCTTCATTTGCAACAAGAAAATAATGCTGAAAAAAATAAACAAGAAGAAGAAAAACCTTTTCTTATTATTGCCCCAACTTCTGTTTGCCATAATTGGGAGCTTGAATTGGCCAAATTTGCTCCACAATTAAATGTTCATCGAATAACAGCTGATTATACGAAAAAAGAAAGAATTAATATTATTAGAAATTTAAAAAATAATGATATTCTTATTATTGGCTATGCACTTCTTAATGCTGAACTTGAGACTTTATTGAATTATAATTTTAAACTTGTGATATTTGATGAAGCCCAAGCTCTAAAAAACCCTCAAGCTATTCGATCAAAAGCCAGTTACAAACTAAATGCAGACTCTAAACTAGCATTAACAGGCACGCCTGTTGAAAATTCATTAGATGATTTATGGAGCATTTTTAATATAATAAACCCCGGATTATTAGGTAGTTTAGATTCATTTAATCAAAGGTTTAATCCTTCAAGCCTTGCCTCTGATGCTATAAAAAACAGTGCTAGGGCAAACCTAAAATCAATTGTAAGGCCATTTATTCTACGAAGATCAAAAACACAAGTATTAGAAGAGCTTCCGCCAAGAATTGATCAAACTTTACTTATTGAACCAAGCCCGGAAGAAAGTGCACTTTATGAAGCACTTCGTCGACAAGCATTGGAAAATATTGAAAAAGCTAAGAAAGAGGGCGATAAAAGCCTGCATTTTCATATGCTTGCAGAGTTAACAAAATTAAGACAGGCTTGCTGTAATCCCTTATTGATAGATCCACTTTCTGAAATTCCTTCTTCAAAGCTAGAACTCTTGATAAAGCTTGTGAAAGATTTGCAGGCAAATAATCATAAAGCTCTTATATTTTCACAATTTACCAGTCATTTAAAAATAGTATATAATGAAATCGAAAAATTAAATATTTCGGCTTTATACCTTGATGGTTCCACCCCTGAAAAAAAACGTGCTCAATATGTGAGTGAGTTTCAAGCACGCAAAGCAGATATTTTTTGTATAAGCTTGAAAGCCGGTGGGCAGGGCTTGAACTTGACTGCTGCCGATTATGTGATTCATCTTGACCCATGGTGGAATCCGGCTGTTGAAGATCAAGCCTCTGATAGGGCACATAGAATGGGGCAATTAAGGCCTGTAACAATATATCGCCTTATTATGCAAAACAGTATTGAAGAGAAAATTCTAAAACTGCATGCAACAAAAAGAGAGCTTGCCAGCGATATCTTACTTAATACAGATACAGCTCACAAGCTCAGTTTGGACGATTTGTTATTACTTCTACAGTAAGTTAGAAAGAATTATTCTCTTCTTTAGGGGCTATGTAACTTGAAAGTGCTTGCTCGCCATTTAAGTAAGCTTTTGTATTTGCAACAAATGCAAGGAATTCTTCTTTTTCTTTACCTTCAAGAGCAGGTGCTTTTGGAATATCAATAGAATTTGGATTTATGAATTTGCCATTTTGCTTTATACGATAATCAAGGTGTGGGCCTGTTGAAAGGCCTGTTGAACCAACATTACCAATAATTTCCCCTCTCAATACTTTTTCGCCTTTTTTGACCAATCTTTTAGAGAGGTGAGCATATTGAGTTTCAAAACCATTGGAATGTTTTATTATAATAATTTTTCCATAGCCACCTTGTGTGCCTGAAAAAGTTACTATTCCATCACCAACAGTACGCACAGGTGTGCCTGTTGGTGCTGCATAATCAATGCCTTGATGTGGGCGAACAACGCCTAGAATAGGGTGCTTGCGATTCATGGTATAGCCTGAACTTATGCGTGTGTATTCTAATGGAGCTTTAAGTAAAAGCCTTTCAAATGCTTCGCCATTTTCATCGTAATAATGGTCAATTCCGTCTGCATCACGGAATCTATAAGCAGTATAGTTTCTTCCTTCTTTTGAGTATGTAGCGGTAAGAACAGAACCATAATTTTTAAATTCTTCATTTCTATATTTTTTTTCTACTAAAACTTCAAAAGAATCACCAGGTTGCACATCAGTAAAAAAGTCAATTTGATACGCTAAAATATTTTCAAGTTTTGAAACCAAAACATCTGTTTCGCCAACGCTTGTTGCTGCTGAGGAAAGGCTGCCTTTTGGTTCAATTTCTGCTTCTACGTGAGAAAGTTCAACTTCATATGTGATGGGCACAAGTTTTGCCGTGAACTCATAATCTGAAACTATTGAGCCTTCGCTGTTTTCTTTTAAAATAAGTTCAGCATCTAAAACCAAGATGTCTTCATTATTTTTTTCGTATTCAAATCGTTTGAAATAGCCATGCTCATCAAGAGTTACAGCATAAGGTTTATCTAGGTTTATTTTTGTAAGTGGATGAATTTCTTTGCTTACTTCAAGTGCTTTGTAAAGCTGAGTATGAGTAATCCATTCATCAAGAATTGAACCAGCTGTATCATTTTTCTTTACTTTTGAAAAAATAATTTTCTCATTGTCTTGAACTTCATATTCTGCAAGGCTAAAAACTTTTTCTTTTTCTGTAAGATTTTCTTCACTGGCTGCATCAAGTGTTGCCTGTGAATCTTTTTGAGCTGTTACTTCTTCAGATTGTGGCAAATTTGTAAGCTCAGTTGCTTGCGGTTGCTTTGAATCTTTCCAAAAATCTAAATTGAAAAAATGCGAAAATGCTGATTTATTATCATCTTTTTCTTGCTGTGAGATGTTTTCTTTGCTTATCGCTTGAGGTATTGAATTGACTTCTTCTTTATTTTCAGGAAGAGCAATAGGCTGCATTTGTAGATTGTTTTTTGATGTTTGAATTTGTTCGGCTTCTTGCTTAGTATTTAGATGCTGTTCTTGCATTGTCGGGGCAAGAGCTCTTTCTTTGCTTGATTGATAATATTTTAATCCAAAAAAGCCAGAGCCTGCAACAAGAATAAGCAGGCAAATAAGAGGGATTTTCTTTATCATAATCAAAAATTCTCTATTAATTATTTTTTAAAAGTTGTCGGTTTAAAAAACACCAAAGGTAAAATAGCAGTTTTTTTTCTATTTGTCTAGATTTTTCTGCTATTTAAAATTTTTAGAAAAATACTAGACTTTTAGAGGCAAAGAGTTTATCTTTTTTTTATTACAGATTGTAGAAGTAGGCTTAACCTTTAGAAAATTTTGGAGGGTGTTCATGTTAAAAATTGATTTCTTTTTAACTCAATGGGCATCACTTGCATGTTTAGAGAAATTTTTTATAAGCAGTAAAAACTCATATTTCTTAGAATTGCTTGAAACTATTATTACATTAAAATGTTCTGATGAAGACATTAAAATGTATAATCCACTTATTATTAAAGCCCCAACAGCATCAGGCAAAACGCATTTACTGGAAGCTGTTGCAAGAAAAATTCATGAAAGAAGGCCCGATTTTAAGCTTGCATTTGGAAAAGCTCTTGGCTTAGTTTCAATCTTTAATGATAAAAGAGGGCAGGCAAGAAGAATTCACGAATTACAAAACTGCCATGTTCTCTTATTGGATGATTTGCAAGCACTTGCTCCATACCCCTCAGTACAAGATGATTTGGCTTCGCTTCTTGATGCTTTGATAGAAAAAAATGTTTTAATTGTTTTGAATTATTCAGATTCAGCACTTGTTGAGAAAAAAAATATGCATTTTCAAACACATGAGCTTGAAGATAGCCTTGTGTCTCGTATCTACTCAGGTTTGAGCTTTAATTTAGAAAGAGCTGATTTAGACCTTAGAATGAGAATTGTTGAAGAATATACAAAAGAGTTGGATATAGCCTTTACAAAATCAATGTGCTTGAATGTTGCCCGATATAGCCAAGACGTTAGGCAACTTAAAGGGCTTGTTAAAACTCTTTCTGCTTTTTCAAAGGCAAAAAAGAATAATTTAACAGAAGACGATCTGGATAGATTTTTGCAAAACTTTGAAAGCAAAAGTGCTATCACAGCAGAAATTATTCTAATACAAACATCACAATTTTTTAATGTTAAAATTGAAGATCTTAAAGGAAAGAAAAGAGCAAAAGATATACTTCTAGCACGACAAGTTGGCATGTATTTGTGCCGTAAGCTTCTTGCACTTTCGTATTTAAGCATTGCAGAGCTATTTGGAGGAAGAGACCATACCACCGTTATGCACTCTTGCAAGAAAATTGAAAAACAAGAAGATTTAAGGCTTACTTTGAATATGCTCTCTCAAAGAATTTCACATAGTGTTTCACTCTAATTAAGTATGCGGTTAAAATAATAAAACATGCAAGTGTAAAATGCTTTACAAAGAAAACATACTATGTTAAAAATTAAAAAAATTAATCATAATAATTATGAGGTGATTATGGAAAAGACAAATTATTTTAAAGCGCTTTATTCGCTCGTAACTGTAATAAACTCCTCTCTTTCTCCATCAGATGTTTACGCAAAAATAGTTGAACAAGTTGCAAAAACTATGAATTGTAAGGCAAGTACTATGCGATTGCTGGATTTGCGTGGCACAATGTTGCTATCAACAGCTTCCTATGGCCTATCAGTTGGCTATATGCGAAAAGGTCCTGTTGAGGTTGCAAAAAGTGGTTTAGATATTGAAGTGTTGACAGGTAAAACTATTTATCTGGAAGATGCAACCTCTGACGGTAGATTTCAATATCCCGAATCAGCAAAGAAAGAAGGACTTATTTCTGTGGTTTCAGTTCCACTAATTTTAGAAAATAAAACTATTGGTTTGTTAAGAGTTTACTCTGACACCAAAAGAGCTTTTTCAGGCGATGAAATTGAGTTTTTAGAGGCTGTGGCAGCAGTTTCTGCTATTGCTATAAACAATGCCTGCTTATATGAACAAATTCAACTTGATAATAAATTGCAAAAAGATTATATATATCAAGTTTTTGAAGACTAATTAAAAAAATCTATAGGTAAAACATATGAAAAAAATAAAAATAGCCATCAATGGTTTTGGGCGAATTGGGCGTCAGGTTTTTCGTGCTTTGCACGCATCTTATAAAGATCAGGTAGAAGTTGTTGCAATTAATGACTTGTTTGATGCAGCAACAAATCTACATCTTTTAGAGTATGACACAAGCTATGGCAGGGCACACCTTGATGCTGTTTTAGACGGCGATATTGCACGTATAGGTGATTGGAATGTAAAGTGTTTGGCTCAAAGAGATCCGAAACTTTTGCCTTGGGCTGACTTGGGTGTTGACTTTGTAGTGGAAGCCACAGGTATTTTCCGTTCTGCTAAAGATGCAGGTGTGCATATTGATTGCGGCGCAAAAAAAGTTATCATTTCAGCACCCGCTAAAGATCAAGATATTACAATAGTTATGGGTGTAAACCATAATGATTACGATACAGCAAAACATCATATTCTTTCAAATGCTTCATGCACAACAAACTGCTTAGCACCTGTTGCTATGGTATTAGAAAAAGAATTTGGCATAAAGTCAGGTGTGATGACAACAGTGCATGCTTATACAAATGATCAGCGTATTCTTGATTTGCCTCATAAAGACTTGAGAAGAGCAAGAGCGGCTGCTTGCAATATCATTCCAACCTCAACAGGGGCAGCCCAAGCTGTTGCAGAGGTTTTGCCTTCTCTTAAAGGTAAATTTACAGGATTTTCTTTGCGTGTGCCCACTCCAACCGTATCTATAGTTGATTTTACAGCAATCTTAGAAAAAAATACCACAACAGAAGAAATGCTTGCCAAAATGAAAGAAGCCTCAGAAACTTATTTGAGTGGTATTTTGGAATATTGTGATAAACAATTAGTTTCAATGGACTTTAAAGGAAATCCATACTCTTCTTCTTTAGATGTGGAATATTCTTATGTTCAAGATGGAAATATGGCAAAAATCGTAACTTGGTATGATAATGAATGGGGTTATTCAAACCGTATTTGCGATTTAATTGTTCACATGGGTAAGCAGTCATACTAAAGTTCTGTAAGCAAATTAAATTTATTTCTTATCTTTGGGACATTTAGTAATGATAAAGCCTACAAAAATTAAATCAGTTAAAATTGCGATTGCATGCACTCTTTTAGTCATGCTTTGCGTTGGGGCTTACTATTTTTTGCAAAAAAAAGAACTTGTTTTTGACAATGCAAAACTTGAACTTTCAGGCACCTTTATTCTTTCGCCTTATGGCGGCAAAGTTGAAAAGATTCTTGTTAAACCTTTTCAAAAAGTTGAAAAAGATGATATTCTTCTAATCTTTGATTCTGCACCTTTTCAACTTTTATTCACACAAGCCACTGCAAATTTAGAGCTGGTTCGTGCTGGAAGAAAGGTGAATGATTTCCCTATCTCCTTAGAGTTAAAAGCTTTGATTAGTTTGCAGGAAGGTAAAATTCAGCAAGCACGCCTTGATGAAGATTTGCAAAAAAAAGAATATGAATACTGGGTGAACGAAGAAGCTCGCCTGCTTATAGAAGTGCGAACACCAGGAAAAGAAGTTGAAGATGGGCAGAAGCAAGCTGTTGAAAATGCAAAACTTATGAAAGAAAATTTGCTTATCCGTTATGAAAATGCTTCAAGTTTGAGGGTTGAATATGAAAAGGCTCTGCAAGAAATAAAAGAAACTGCTTATAACACGCAAAAAGCAATTTCAAGTGAAGATTTTTGGTTTGCACAAGTGCAAAATGCAAAAGAAGCTTTATCTTATATTGAGATGAAAGCACCTTTTACAGGCTTTGTTACAAGTGTTTTTTCGCAAATAGGTGATAATACTTTGCCTCATCAACCTTTGATTAAGATTTCTCTTTTAGAAAAAGAGTCTTTTCCTGTTCTTGTTAGCGCTAGTATTGAGAAAGCACAGCAGGTAAAGGTTGGAGATTTAGCTTATTTTAAGGGTAATAAAACACAATTTGATGCAGAAGTTGTTGAGATTGTTGAAAATGCTGAAAACTTTGAAATTAAATTGCAGGCTCAAAGCATTCCTAAAGTAATCACAAATGATGTTGGTAAAGCAATCATCTATGTAAAATAGAAAAAACTTTGATTATAAACCAATAAAAGCAGTTATCTATGTAAAATAAATAACTGCTTTTTTAATTTATAGTAAATTCAAAATTTATTTATGCTTGAACGCCTCTAAATTCAATATTAAGCACTTCATAGCTAACTCTGCCCTTGGGCACATCAACACTCACTTCATCACCAACTTCTTTGCCCAATAAAGCTTGTCCAACAGGTGAAGAAATTGAAATTGAGCCTTTTGCATAGTCAGATTCATCAGGCCCCAGAAGAGTAAATGTTTTTTGTTCGCCGCTGTCAATATCTTCAACTAAAACTGTAGCACCAAAGATAACTCTGTCTCCGGAAAGAGTGTCTAGGTCAACCAAAGAAAACTGTGGCAGGCGGGATTCAATATATGTGATACGAGCTTCAAGCATGCCTTGTTTTTCCCTTGCAGCATCATAGCCGGCATTTTCTTTTAAATCGCCTTCTTCACGTGCTTCTTTAATGGCTTGGATAACAATAGGTCTTTCTTGTTTGAGGCTTTCAAGTTCTTTTTCGAGTTTTTTGAAACCTTGAATAGAAATAGGAATGGACATAGCACCTCCAAATTATAAGTGTAAAATAAATGAAAAAAAGACCGCCTCGTTTCATCGAGGCTGTCCTTGAATTGTTTACTTGATGTCTTTATATATTACTTTTTGGTCTAAAAGTCAAGTCTTTGCATTTCTCTGCAATGTTATATTTATTTTATTCATTTGTTTTATGTGATTTTTTTCAAATTAGAATTTTCTTTTTATTGGTTTTAATTGTTTCAATTATCATGTCTTTAGCATTATCAAGATTTGTTTTTAGGGTTGCCCCCGCAGCATTTTTATGACCACCGCCACCAAAAAATGAAGCTAAAAGTGAAACATCGTCATTGTGCTGGGATCGGAAAGAAACTTTCACTTCATTTGTTTTTCCTTCTCGCAATAAAGCTGCAATGCGTATATTTTTAATCCTTCTTAATTGTTCTACAAAGCCTTCTAAATCTTCTTTTGTGCATTGGAATTTGCTCAAAATTTCATTGCTTACCAAAACATAAACTATGCTTAATTCGCTATTAATTGAATAATTGCTTAATAAATAACCCCAAAGCTTTGTTTTATTCTCTGTCCATTGATTGTTAAGATTTGAGCTTATAATGCTTGCATCTAAACCAAGGTTTACCATATGCCCTGCAGTAAGAAGTGCCCTTGCATTTGTGTTGCCATGCGAAAAAGAGCCTGTATCGGTTATAATACTTGTATAAAGACAAAATGCCAATTCATTTGTAAGGGGAATGTTTAAAAAAAGAGCTAAACATGCAATGGCATTTGCTGTTGCAGCCATACTTGTATCCACCCAATTCAATAATGAGGCAAAATTTGGGTTTGAGCTGTGGTGGTCAATGTTTATACTTGGAGCTAAGCGAAGAACTTTGTCAGCTTTTTCACCAATTCTGTTTCTTTCACCACAGTCAAGAATGATTAGAAGATCAGGCTTAAAACTTAGGTTATCAATATCGTGTTCAATTTTTTTTGGAAAAGGAAGAAATGAAAGATAATCAGGAAGTTCAGATTCATTATAAAGTAGATAATTTTTCCCTAAATGTTTACAGATATACCCCATAGCCGCCATAGAGCCAAGGGCATCTCCATCAGGATTTGCATGCCCGCATATCAAAATATTATCTTTGTTTTTTAGAATATTAATACATTCTTCTAAAGTTTCTAAAGAAGATTTTGAAAGGTTATCTTCAAGAAAAAGTTTTATGGACATATATTTTTCCTTATTTCTTATTATGCTAAAAAATTAGCACAGCATGCCCTTGCAGTCAAATAAAGTATAGGCCTTAAACAAAAAAAACACCCAATTGATATTTGGGTGTTTTTTTTGTAAGGAGTATGGACTATGGTTACCTGTGGGAGTATGAGAATGGAGGGACTCATACATTCAATTTTTTATAAACCTTTTTGAGTGTTTCTTCTTGCAGAGTGGACTAGGTTCTGCAAGAAATACATTTGTTTTTCTTATTTTAGAGTGGACTAGGCTCTAAAAATAAATTTTGCTCCTTGAGTCAGTTAGCCATAACTAACTATAAGAGTAAAAAAAATGAAAATAAAACTTGATTTTCTTCATCTCTTGAGTTAGTTATAGCTAACCATCGAAAGAATGTCAAGCAATTTTTTTAAATAATTGGAAATTTTTTTAAAACTTGCGAATTTTAATTGTTTTTGCTATTGTTATCAAAGGAGATTAAGGTGAAAGAATCAGCAGAAAACTATTTAGAGACAATACTTGTCTTAGAAAAAACAAGAGGCACGGTGCGCTCTATTGACATAGCAAAGGCTATGGGTTTTTCAAAGCCCAGCATAAGCGTTGCAATGAAAAAGCTCAAGCAAGCCGGCTATATTGATGTTGATACAAGTGGCTCAATCCTGCTTACGCAATCCGGCAGAGAACAGGCTTCCTATGTGCTTGAAAGGCATACTGTTTTGGTGAAAGCTTTTACCAGTATGGGAATCTCAGAAACAACAGCCGAAGAGGATGCGTGTAGGGTAGAACACGTAATAAGCACAGAAACATTTAATAAGATAAAAGAATTTTTCTCTCAAAAATAAATTTTATTCTGAGAGTTTTTTTCGTTTACTATAGAGAAAAATATGCTCACTACAGATATACATACACATACTTCCTATGCTCACGGCAATAGCACTGTGAAAGAAATGTTTGAAAAAGGAAAAAAGCTTGGGCTTAAAGTGCATGGATTTTCAGAACATTCCCCACGCCCTGTAGGCTATGACTATCCTTTTGAGTATCGTGAAAAGCTTCAAAAAATGTTGCCGACTTATGTTTCAGAAGTTAAAGAACTTCAAGAAAATCAAAAAGATGTAAAAGTGCTTTTTGGTATGGAAATTGACTGGATTGAAAGTGAGCTTGATTTTGTAAAAAAAACAAGGAATATGTTTGATTTTGACTATGCGATAGGCGGAATTCATTTTTTGGGGAAATGGGGCTTTGATGCAGATGCCAAAGATTGGCAAAACCTAAGCTATAGTCAGAAAGCTATATTTTTTGAAGCTTATTATAAAACAATGCAAAAAATGATTGAAGAAGAGCTTTTTCATACAATAGCCCACCCAGATTTAATAAAGATTTTTGCTATTGAAGACTTTAAAAAATGGCGTAAAGAAGAAAAAAATATAAATCTTGTCAAAGAAA
>CAYJHJ010000015.1:21444-34658 GCA_964370095.1 uncultured Desulfovibrionaceae bacterium
AAACATTGGTTTTAGCAAAAAAACATTCTATAGCTTTAGAGGTTTCAACTGCAGGCTTAAGAAAGCCATGCAAAGAAATGTATCCTTGTGAAGAGATTATGAACTTGGTTAAAGAACTTGATATAGATGTAACCTTGGCTTCTGATGGGCATTGCGTTAACACTTTGGCTGCTAATTTTGAAGATTTAGAAAAATATCTCAAAAAATTCAATATACAATCGTATGTTTACTTTGAAAAAAATAAACAAGTGAGGGTGGAAATTGAATAGTTATCCTATAAATATATCTTCAAAAGCTGTTCACGCACTTGTTATAGGTGCAGGTGCAGTTGGATTAAGAAAGGTTGAAACATTGTTACAGCAAGGGGTTGAGGATATAAGGGTTATTGATTTATATAAAGAAGAAAAAGATTTTCCTTATAAAGATATTATTTATATTAAATATTTTCAAAAGGAATATGAACATTCAGATTTAGCAGGTTTTGTTGATAAGCCGCCATGTAACCTTGTTTTTGCTGCAACAAGCGATAAAGAACTTAATGCTGAAATTGCCAAAGAATGTAATAAAAGAAATATTTTTTGCAATGTAATCTCTAACCCGACTGATGGCTCATTTACACTGCCTGCTTTAGTGCAAAAAAAAGATATTTTATTCACACTTTCCACAAATGGTCTAAGCCCGGCTCTATCACGAGTTTTGAAAGAAGATGTTGAAGCTTTTTTAGAAAATGGTTATGATGAACTTTGTAATTTTTTAGGAAGGCTTAGGCCAAAAATTTTAGCTTTGGAATATACAAGTGAGAAAAATGCTGAAATCTTCAGAACTTTTCTTACAGCTCCATATAAAGAAGTTTTTTTAGAATTTTTTGCCGAAAGAAATGAAATAAATACAAAAAAAGTAAAAGAACTTATCAAAACATTGTTTTCAAGAGAAGTTCAAATTCTTATAGAGGTTGCTCTATGCTGACACTTATAATTTTTGGTTTACTATCCTATGCTTTAGCTTCTATTTTCCTTTTGCTTGTTTTTTTGGGAAAAAAAGAAGTGTTCTATACAAGCGCAGCTACTTTTTCAGCTATTGGTTTTGTGATGCTGTCTTTTATTAGCTATAAAATGCTTATACCTGTTTTTGACGGAACAGAAGCTATCACAAAAAATACTTATCTTTTCTCACTTGCTTGCCTGTTTTCTTTGGTTCTTGGAGTAATAGCATTCAGATATAAAAAATCTCTTTTATTTTCGTTTGCTTCACCTTTATTATTTATTTTGCTTCACACCGCAATGCTTGCAGAAAGAAATGCACAAATAAGCTATGTTCCACTTGAAGGCATGCTTTTTTTGGTGCATATTTTTGCAATTTTTCTTGCTCTTGTCTTGATATTGGTAGGCTCTTTGTCTTCCATTCTGTTTTTAATCCAAGAAAAAGTAATGAAGCAAAAACATAAGAAAATTGCCTTTATGAAGAACTTTCCTTCATGGGAATCACTTGATAGAATTAACTATGCAACAGTAATAGTAGGATTTCCGTCCTTTACAATAGGTTTGATTTGTGGTTTTATATGGGCTGGAACTGCATGGGGAACAATCTTTAGCGGTGATATAAAAGAAATAGTTTCTATATTTATTTGGATATGTTATGCTCTTTTATTCCATATGAGAGTGGGGCTGTCTTATAAGGGTAGGAAACCTGCTTTGGCTATGTTATTTATTTGTTTACTCAGTATTTTTTCTCTTCTGGGAATAAATACATTTTTTGATACACATCACAAATTCTAAAAGATCGATATATGACCGGACTAAAAAATATCATCCTTCTTGGAATGAATCATAATACTGCAAGTGTTGAAATTCGTGAAAAGTTTTCTCTTGCTCCTTTTTGTGAGCCCGAAGCTGAAACTTTTAACAAGCATTTTTCAGATATTTGCACAGAAATTTTTATTATTTCAACCTGTAATAGGGTTGAACTTATGGCAATGGTTAAACAAGGCACTTCAGTTGATGACTTGCTTTTGCGCTGGGCACAGATAAAAGAATCAAGCGATGAAGAGCTTAAAGCACATGTTTTCATACATGTTGATGATGAAGCAATTGAGCATCTTTTCCAAGTTGCATCAAGTTTAGATTCTTTGGTTTTAGGTGAACCTCAAATATTGGGCCAATTAAAGCAAGCCTATAAAAAAAGTATTGATTCTAAATCAGTTGGTGCAATTTTTACACGTCTTTTGCATAAATCTTTTTATGTGGCAAAAAGGGTGCGTTCAGAAACTTCTTTGGCAAGCTCCGCAGTTTCAATTTCATATGCTGCAGTTGAACTTGCAAAGCAGATTTTTGATAATATTGCAAAACATAGCGTGCTTATTATTGGTGCCGGTGAAATGGCAGAGCTTGCGGCTGTTCATTTAAAACAAGCAGGCGTTGCACAAATGTTTGTGGCAAACCGCACTTTAGCAAATGCAGAAGAATTGGCAGAAAAAATTGGGGCAGAAGCTATTGCTTTTGATAGCATAATTGACTCTCTTACAAAAGTGGATATCATAATTTCTTCAACTGGTGCTTCACACACAATTATTTCAGCTAAAGATATACAGCCAATTTTGAAAGTTCGTAAATATCGACCTATGTTTTTTATTGATATTGCTATGCCAAGAGATATTGAACCTGATGTGAATGGGCTTGAAAACGTTTATCTTTATGATATAGACGATTTAAAAGAAGTTGTTGAAGAAAATATGCAACAAAGAAGGCTAGAAGCTGAAAAAGCCTTGAAAATCGTAAAAGAAGAAAAGGAAGACTTTTCAAAATGGCTTTTATCTTTGGAGTGTCAGCCCACAATTATTGCATTAAACAAAAGAACAGAAGCATTAATTCAAAAAGAAATGGAAAGAATTAATAAGAAATTCCCTGATATGCCTGAAGAATTGAAGGAAGAACTTAGATTAATGTCAAGCTCACTTATGCGTAAAATTAATCATGCTCCTTTAGACTATTTAAAAAAACATCACAGTATGGAAACTTCTATCACAAATATCAAAAGAATTTTTGATTTAGAATAGAATATAAATTATCTTACTTTGATAAATTCTTTTAGAATTGCTTTCAAGCCTTGACAGTTAAATCCGAATGGAATAATATTAAACAAATATAGTTTCATCAAAATTATAATTAACTGTTAGGGCTGATTTTTTTAACCATTTAATCTTTGGGAGTTTTTATGAAAAGAGTGTTACTTTCTGTTTTATTGGCAATGGGACTTATGATTTCTGCAACAAGCGCACAAGCTGCAAAAGCTCAACTATCTGAAGATATAACCACAAAAGAAGTGATGGCTGTTATCGAAAAAGCTATGGCAAAAGCAGAAGAAATTAAAATACCTATGAATATTGCTGTTGTTGACGCGGGCGGAAATTTAAAAGGTTTTTGTCGTATGGACGGTGCTTTCTTAGGTAGTGAAGATATTGCTATAAAAAAAGCTGAAACTGCACGTAATTTTAATATGTCAACTGCTACTCTTGGCGCAGCTTCACAGCCGGGGCAAGAACTTTATGGCATTGAAGTTACAAATGGCGGCTTGGTAATTTTTGGTGGTGGTGAACTTATTATTAAAAATGATGTGATTATCGGTGCTATCGGCGTGAGCGGCGGCTCAGTTGCTGAAGATATTTCTGTTGCAAAAGCCGGTCTTATGGCAATAAAATAAATTATAATATATATTAATGAAAAAGAGCAAGCCATAAAACTTGCTCTTTTTTTATATCTTATACGTAGATTTTTACATTCTATCGCAGAAAACACTTTCTAAAAAGTCTGACATTGCATCATCCATAATAGGAATAGCAGCTTCTAAAGTCATGGGGTGATTACAAGCCTTGCACCACAAAGAAACCTCGTGTCAAGTTCTGCCTATAATCATCATATCATTACATTTTGGGCAATGAATGCTTGTTTCGGCACTTCTTTTTAGCCCCCAAAAAGAAAAAGACATAATATATAATCCTATACAAAAGTTTTATTCAGAAAATCAGAAGTTCGGCTTTTTTCATTATTAAGAAGATCAGTAGGAGATCCTTGTTCTATAATTGAGCCTTGCTCCATAAACAAAATTTCAGTGGCAACGCTTTTTGCAAAATCCATCTGATGAGTAGCCATAATCATTGGCATGCCTTCTTGAGCTAAATCACGGATTACTTGCAAAACCTCTCCTACCAATTCAGGGTCAAGTGCAGAAGTTGGTTCATCAAGAAGTAAAATTTTAGGTTTCATAGCTAAAGCTCTTGCAATAGCAACCCTTTGTTTTTGCCCGCCGGAAAGTTGTGCAGGGTATAAACCTGCCCTGTTGGCAAGGCCCACTCTGCTTAATTCTTGCCTTGCCAAAGTATCTGCTTCATCTTTAGAGAATTTTTTTACTTTTTTTAAGGCTAAAGTGATATTATCTACAACATTAAGATGGTCAAAAAGATTAAAATCTTGAAAAATCATTCCTACATTTTGCCTTAATTCGCACAGATGTGTGTTGTTTTTCATATCGATTTTTTTATCTTCAAAATAAATTTCGCCTTCTTCCGGAATAAGCAAAAGGTTCATGCATTGTAAAAAAGTGCTTTTTCCACCGCCTGAAGGGCCTATAAGCACCTTAATGTCGCCCACATTCATCTTCAAGCTCAATTTATTGATGATAAGGCGCTTGCCCAAAGTTTTTGAAATATTTTCTAATCTTAAAAGGTTTGACATAAAATTCCACTTATGCAGTTTGTATTGTTCCGACAATTCTGACTTTTTTCTCTAAAAGACGTAATAAATAAAGCCCTATAACTGTAATAACAAGATAAATAAAGCCGGCCATGATATAGAGTGCCAAATGTTCATAGGTTCTTGTGGCAACAAAATGCGTTCTTGCCATGATTTCAGGGGTGCCCAAAACAAAGCAAAGAGCAGAATCCTTCAATAATATAGCATATTCATTTGACCAAGCCGGAATGGAAGTGCGTAATGCTTGTGGCAAAACGATAGACTTTATGGTTTGAATTTGGCTTAAGCCCAGGGCTTTAGCTGCCTTTGTTTGCCCAAGTGGCAAGGCATTTATGCTTCCTCTAAAAATTTGTGATTGATAAGCAGCGGAAGTAAGGCCCAAAACAGTGCAAGAAGCACCTATGGTTCCAATGTTAATTCCTAAAAATTCAAACACACCAAAATAAAAGAGGAAAAGCAAAAGTAAGATAGGCACACCGCGGAAAAACCACACGTAAACAGATATAAGAAAAGCAATGGGTTTTTTGCCATAAACTTGCCCTAACGCTAAAGGAATTCCAATAATAAAGCCGATAAAAAGCGAAAGAAGAACAAGAGCAATAGTTATGCCTGTTCCTTGCAAAATATAGGGCAATGCATTATAAAGTGTTGTGATTGTTTCCATAAATACTTTTTATTTGTTTTTAAGAAGTCAAAGCCATGCTAAACATGGCCTTGACAAATTATAATGTATATTATTTTAAATGTTTTGCTTTAAGTTCTTCCCAATAAGGATCTTTTTGAAGCATTTTATAGCCTTCATTGATTTTATTACGAAGTTCTACATCTTCTTTTCTAAAAGCTACACCAAATTGATCGCCTCTTTGGAAAACACCAAGAATTTTAACAGGTTTTCCTTTAGCAATAGAATCATTTGCAGGAAAAATATCCATAGCAACAGCATCAACTCTGCCATTTACTAAGTCTTCAATAGCAAGAGGGCCTGAATCATAGTAGCCTAATTGATAAGAAAGTTTTTCATCAACTTTCTTTTTTTCAAGAAGGTCATGTTCGCTTGTTCCTCTTTGAACGCCTAATTTAAGGTCTCCACCAAATACTTCTTCTACAGTTAGTGTGCTGTCATTTCTTCCAACAATAACTTTTTCAAGTTGGAAGTAAGGGTCAGAAAAGTCAACTCTTGCAGCTCTTTCAGGGGTAATACTCATGCCTGATGCAATCATATCAATTTTTCCTGCCAATAATGCAGGAATAATTCCGTCCCAATCCATTGGTTGGTGTTTCACTTCAAAGCCCATTTTTTCTGCAATCCAGTTAACCGCTTCAACATCAAAGCCAGCTGGGTTTCCTTTTTCATCAACATATCCAAAAGGAGGGTAGTTTGCATCAATACCATTAATAAAGGTTTGAGCATTTGCATTTGCTGCAAAAGTAAAAGTTAATAACAAAGCCATACTTAAAGTTTTAAGAAATCTCATACGCACCTCTAAAAGTAATATCTTAACAAAATTTGATATAAAATATATAATTCATTTGTTAAGTGATAACAATTTAGCAGAATAATTTTAAACAAGCAAGAAAGAAAATTTATTCGTAAACACTTGATAATATATTTGATTTAGATAATTATTGAAGAAATCAAATATAACAAAATACATTAGAATTGTAACAAAGTGTAAAAATTGTAAAAAAATATTTTTTTTGCTTGCCTTTGTATAAATTTTAGTACATAACTATTCTACATTGTCTAATTTTTTTGACAAGTTGTTTATGGTTAAATCCTTTCGTATATATTGTGTTGTACATTATATATTGAATTACGCAAGGTTTTTCTTGTAAGAAAGGAATTTTTTTATAACACTAAATTTATAAGGAAATAATTATGAAACGTATTATTACTCTTGCTTTAGCTGCTGGCCTTTTCTTAGGTGCTTCAGTTCAAGCAAATGCTGCTGAAATCAATATTAGCGGTAAAATGGTTATGACAGGTGCTTTTGCTGACGATTTAGATTTAATTGACGGTGGAGCAGGCAATGCTGACTTTGATGTTCACCAACGTTTAGAAGTTGGTATTGACATTGTTAACTCAGAAAACCTTAAAGCTCACATCCGTTTCCGTGCTCCATCAAATGTAATTTGGGGTAGTGGTCCATTGTCAGTTGGTGGCGGCAATCTTAGCATCTTGTTGAAACAAGCTTATGTTGACTGGTTTGTACCTACAACAGACGTAATGGTTCGTATGGGTCTTCAACCTGTTCACTTACCAACAACTTTAGGTTCACCAGTAATCGATGATACAATGGCTGGCGTAAGCGTAATTGCTCCTATCAATGATATGGTTACTTTTACAGCTCACTGGTTCCGTCCATGGGATACAACAACTAATGGTATTAACTCAGAATCAGTTGACGTATTTGCAATCACAGTTCCTATGAACTTTGATGGCTTTAGCGTAACTCCTTGGGCTGCTTATGCACTTGCAGGTGAAAACCTAGCAACTCCTGCTTATATGGTTGCTGAAGACAATTGGTGGATTGGTTTTGCATCACAATTCAATATGTTTGATCCTTTCACATTCGCAATTGGTGCTGCTTACGGTCGCAACAGCGACATTAACACCGGCTTAGGTACTAGCATTGATGCTTCTGGCTGGATTGTTGACGCTAAATTTGCTTATGCAACAATGTACGGTACACCAGCTCTCTTCGGTTGGTATGCTTCAGGTGATGACTATCAAGATAGCGATCTTGGCAGACTTATTCCTGTACAATACTACCCAGGTGGCGGAAACGCATCAGGTTGGGGTAATGTAACAACAGCTTTCTTTGATCAATCACAACACGGTATCGCTCCTACTGCAGGTGTAACAACTCCTGCTGGTACTTGGGCACTTGGTCTTTCATACTCAGGTTTCCAACCTATGGATGACTTAACACTTGGTGGACACGTAATGTGGGTTAACGGTACTAATGAATTAGAACCAGGTTCTATTTCAACTGTTGATTACATGGATAAAGACGCTTCAGTTGTTGAATTAGCTGCTTATGCAACTTACGAAATCTACAAAGACCTTCAAGCTGCATTTGAAGTTAACTACTTGATCGAAGATCTTGATAACGCAAATGGATATAACGAAGATGGTCTTCGTGTATTACTTGGTGTAAAATACGATTTCTAATTTGAATATAATTCAATTATAATTTGAATGTTTAGGCTGTCCTTTTTATAAGGACAGCCTTTTTTTTATAAGTCTAAATTATTTATTTCACAAATAAAAATAATTGATATTTGTAAGCTATTGAAATTACATAGAAAAAAAATACAAAAAATTATATTAAAAACTTGCCTTTGTCAAAAAAATTGTATATAGTTATTATAATACTTTAAGAGGGTATATGGCTAAGGTTTAATATGTCAGTGGCATACTTTGCTAAATAGGAAAGCTATGCAAGTGTGATTTAATATAATCAAACTTTATGACTTATTTCACAAATTAAAAAATTAGGGGATTAGTTTTTATGAAACGTATAATTACTCTTGGTCTAGCAGCTGCAATGCTTTGTGGTGCTAGCATGTCAGCAGAAGCTGCTGAAATCAAAGTTAACGGTATGTGGCAAATGACAGGCGTTTATGAAAACCATTTAGGTTTAGTAAATGATGATGCTGTAAACAGCGCTCCTGGCTCAAGAGAGGACATCAGTGATTTTAGTGTAAAGCATCGTCTACACGTTAACATGAATATTGTTAATTCAGAAAACTTGATGGCAAACATTGGTTTTATGGCACCTATTCTTGGTGAATGGGGTCAAGGCCCGCTAGCTGTAGGTGGCGGAGAACTTGGTATTCACCTTCTTCGTGCATATATTGACTGGTATATTCCAACAACAAAAGTTAAAATCCGTATGGGTATGCAGCCAAACCTTCGTCCAAACTATCTTGATATGAATACAAACCCACACTTTAACCACTTTGCACCTGGTGTAATGGTTGAAGCACCAATCAATCAAATGTTTACTTTCCAAGCACAATGGTTACGCTTAGTTGATACAACATTTTTAGGAACTAACAACAGCGTTTCAGCTGATTACTTCACTGTAAATCTTCCTATCAAATTTGATGGTGGTATGGTTACACCTTGGGCTTCTTATATGTTGAAACATGAAGATGTTGATGTTCCAGTACCTTCACGTTTAAACGGCGTTGGTGACAATACATATTGGGTTGGTTTAACTTCTAAATTTACAATGTTTGACCCATTCACATTAAACTTTGACTTCATGTATTCATCAGCTAATTCTGATAATGCTGACCCTACAACACACTACAATACAGTAAACTATGATGGTTATGGTTGGTTGGTTGACGGTTCTATTGCTTACAGAAGCAAATATGGTTCAACAAAACTTTCTGCATGGTATTCACCTGGTGCTGATAAAGATGGTGATAATGGCCACTTTGGCGAAATTATCTCTACTTGGGTATCACCTTCAGCATTCTTCTATCAAGACTTGTTCACAGCTACAGCTTTACTTCCATCTTCAGGTGCGGGCAGCCCGAACGGAACATGGGGTATCATGCTAGGCCACACAGGACTTGAGCTTGCTAAAAACTGGCATATTGGTGGTCATGTGATGTATCTTCACGGTACACACCACAAAAATAGCATAACTCCAGGCACAACATTTGAACCTAACCACTTGACAACTGAAGACAGCTTAGTAGAATTCTCACTTTGGACACGTCATCAAATCATGAAAGGCTTAACAAGTTCATTTGAAGTGAACTATATTATGGAAAACTTTGATGAAGATGTTTGGTTCACACCTGGATCAGGTGCTAAGTTTGAAGATGGTTTCAGAACTAACCTTAGCTTCTTCTACACATTCTAATTCTATTATAAATTAGATTTTAGGCTGCCTGTCATTTGATGGGCAGCTTTTTTTAATGGCTGGCTATCCTTCTATTTAATAAAAAGAAAAAAAGTATATTCATAAAGCTTCAAAAGAATTTGAAAGGAATAAGCAAGTAAGAAGGTATTTACTTTAGTCAAAAAAAAAGGCTAATAATTAGCCTTTATAATAGAAAAAAATTATATATATAGTTTAATTTTTAAATTTAGAGCCCCTTGCTTCCCAGATTTTATCCATTTCGATAATAATTCCATTTGTAATGTCAGCACCACCGCCAGAAACGATTACGCTTGTTGTTCCGTCCATAATAAGGTCAATATTATTGTTTTCAGCATAAATTTTTGAAGCTTCACGTATAATTTCAACAAGTTCAACTTGCATTTCTTGTTGACGAGGTGAAATTTTATTTGCTAAAGCAACGCGTTTTTGTTCAAATTCACGACCGTCTGTTTCAAAAGATTTTTGTTTGTTTTCTAAAGCTTTTGCTTCTTTTTCTAAAGCTTGTGCTTTTTCATTTCTTGCTTTTTCAGAAAGAGCAGCAGACTGTTTTTGAAATTCAGAAGCTTTCTTTTCAAATGCTTGTGCTTCAGCTTGGAAATCAGCAACTCTTTTTTGGAAAGCTTGGGCTTCTTTATCAAGAGCAGCAGTTTCTTCACCAAAAGTTTTTTCCAATTCAGCTTCTGCAGATTTTGCAATAGCAGAATCAGCTGAAATAACTTGCATGTTGATAACGCCAATAGTTGTGGCTAAAGCGGTGTTTGAAAAAAGAAGTAAAGCAGCTAAAAGTAAAGAGGTTTTTTTAAATAAACTAAGCATATAGGTTTTCCTTGTGTTTAATTTTGCTTTTTAAAATAAAATGCATTTTTCAGAATGTATAGTATAATTTTTCTAAAGTCAATATTTAGTGATAAGCAGTATAAATTATCTTTTTTTGATGCCTAAAATGTTTGGAATATAAATATCAGTAAACAATGATGATGAGTTAGCAAAAAGGGTTTTATTATTTGAATTAATAAAAAGTCCTGCATCTTTGCCTCCCTCAGTATAGATGATTGATTTAAAAGTTACTGAAGAAGGTAAAGCATTATTGAAAAAAGCAAGTATAAAATTTGCAAAATCATAAACTGTTTGAGGAATTTCAGAAAATATAAAATAAATAAATCCATCTGTGTCTTGCCCAATAGCTGAAATTGGTGTTCTTTTTGTATCTTTTTTCCATAAGACTTCAGAACTATTTTTGCTTGAATCATAATTTCCTATAATTCTAAAATTTTGAATAACAACTTTATAATTTTTCATTTCTTCTCTAAAATTAGGAAAATTTTTCTCCAAAATCATAGAGCTTGTTATATGAGAAACTAAAGGGGATGAAACAAAAAACGCTCCCATTTGTTTTGCTATATGACTGTTATTTATTGAACTTCCAGAAATCATATATCCATTGCTTTTAGTGTAATCAGGAAGGTACATTGAAGCATTTATTGCAGCAACTAAATTCTTATTTTTTACCCAACTAGGAAGAGTATACATCATATTGTCTGATTCTAAAAACCTTCCGAATAAGTGAAATTCATATAATTTTGGATCAATACGCAGAAAATGCACTTTAAAAGTTCGTGTTAGCTCAGTTTCTTCTATATTCAGTAATTCTTCTAAAAGAAAATAATCAAGCCCTTCATCTAAATTTTGCCAGTTATTTGCTTTAGCTAAATCAGAAGAGTAAGCAGAATTGGCTTGAAAATTTAATGTGAATATAAAAAGTAGAAAAAAAATATGTATTGTCTTAATCATTATTGCCTCATAAACAACAATATATTTTTTTCTAATAATTTGCAAGTAAGTGAAAGATAGAGAAATTAAATGTAGTTATCTATAACTAACAAAAAAAACAGCTTGAAAAGAAGATTGTTATAATTTATATTATAAATAATTTAACATTAAGGAGTTATTATGTCTATAAAACAAAATGAAAATTGCCTTTGCCCTAATACAAAATGTGCAGAGCACGGAATATGTTCAGAATGTATAAAAAAACATAATTCTAAAGATTCACTTGTTCATTGTGTTTTTCCTAATAGTAATGGAGATAGAAGTTTAAAACATTTTTATGAAGTTTTGAAAACGCGTTTTGAAAATTAATTATAAAATAAAATTATTTATAAAAAAAAGGGAGATATTTCTATCTCCCTCTAAAATCAATTTGTCAATAAAGACTAACCAACTTTACCAACACCTTTTAGGTTATACATTGTTGTAGAACCAGATGACCAGTAAACAAGTTTTTCTTCTTTAACAAGTTCAGAAAGAACAGCTTTAACGTCTCTTGATGATTTTTCTGGGAAAATATCAAGGAAGTCATTGAAGTAGAACTTAGTTTTATTGGTTTTTTCAGCAAAGTAGTTTAATACTTTTTGTTTGTCATCTTCAGTTACAGGTGAGCGTTCTGCAGCTTCACCACCTGTGCCACCATAAATCTCAGCACCTGATTCAGAGAATTTGAACTGAGTTGTTTGACGCCATGTGTAGTAAGCAGGATCACGGAAGTCATCGATTACGCGTGGTGAGAATTCAATACCTGTCATTTCAAAGAAACGTTCCCAACCGATACGTTCAGCCCAATCACCAAGTCTTTCGTATTTATTAGCATTGTTTGCATAAACTTCAAGAATTGTTTTGATTTGCTTTGTAAGGCTAGGCCAACGTGGTGCTTCGTTAGGAATGTAAGAAACAACAACTTTAGAGAATTTAGGACGGCTGATACGGTTAGAAACCTTACCACCAACCATGATACAAATACCATCGCCTTCACCATCAGAGATAGGAAGAGCTGGACACATTGTATAACAGTTACCGCAATACATACAACGTTCGTTTTTAATTGCGATTGAGTTGATTTTTGAACCGTCTTCCATTTCATGTTTAGCTGGACGAACAGCTGACAATGGACAAGCTGAAACAGCTAATGGAATTTCGCAAAGTTGATCTGTCCATTCATGGTCAATCATAGGAGGTTTACGGTGAATACCAACAATACCGATGTCAGAACAGTGCACAGCACCACACATGTTTAAGCAACATGCAAGTGAAATACGCACCGGAGCAGGCATACGGTGGCTTTGGAAATCAGAGAAAACTTCATCCATCACACATTTAACAGGGCCTGAAGCGTCTGTTGCAGGTGTATGACAGTGAATCCAGCCTTGAGTGTGAACGATATTTGAGATACCTGCACCTGTTCCACCGATTGGGAACTTGAATGAACCACCGGGGAATTTACGTGTTGGTAAATCAGATTTTAAAGCAGCTAAGTCAGCTTCGTTGTCAACCATGAATTCGATATTGTTACGAGTTGTGAAACGAACAAAACCTTTGCAGTATTTGTCAGCGATATCACAGATTTCACGGATGTTTGAAACTGAAGTTGTTCTTGTTCCACCACAGCGAACTGTGTAAACTTTGTCGCCTGATTCAGCAACGTGAACAAGAATACCTGGCTCTAAAATTTCATGATAAAGCCATTTGCCAAAGTTGTTTTTAATTACTTCAGGGAAGTAAGTGTCGT
>CAYJHJ010000016.1:0-15583 GCA_964370095.1 uncultured Desulfovibrionaceae bacterium
AAATAGAGAATATAACCCCCGAAAAGAAAAGAAACATTAAAATAGATAGAACTAAAAGAAAAAGAGAGTTTGTATTGTCTGAAAAGTTCATAAGAGCTCCTAGTTTTTGAAAAAAGATCTTTTTATGGAAACATTGAACACAATGCCCACCAATACGCAATTAACAAGCATTGCCGAACCACCATATGAGATAAAGGGAAGAGGCATTCCAACAACAGGCATAATGCCGATAACCATTCCGATATTTATAAGAATTTGGCAAAAGAAATAGAAGAAAATTCCTGTGCATAAAAGTGAGCCAAACCTATCCTGAGAATCCCTAACGCTGAAAAAAATAGTCAGCAGAAATAAACAAAAAAGTGAAATTGTAACTAAAGCTCCAATAAAGCCCCATTCTTCGCTTAAAACAGCAATAGCAAAATCCGTATGTTTTTCAGGTAAAAAACGCAATTGGCTTTGCGTGCCTTCTTGAAAGCCCTTGCCTGCTAATTCGCCCGAACCTATTGCAATTTGCGATTGAATAATGTGATATCCTGCACCACGTGGATCTTGCGAAGGGTCTAAAAAAGTGAGTATTCTTTGCTTTTGATAATCTTTGAGCAAAAACCAAGCTAAGGGAAGAGTTAAAGGAATAAGCACAAAGGCAAGGCGTAAGATTTTCCATTGTATACCATGATAAAGCACCATGCCGCCAAGTAATAAGAAAAGCATAAGGGCTGTGCCTAAATCCGGTTGTGTAACAACAAGAATAAAAGGCAAGAAAGCCATGATGAAAATTTTAAAAAGTTCAATCCAACCAAGTGAGTTTTTATCTTTGGCAAGCATTTTCGCCCCTACAATAAGAACAGCAAATTTTGCAAACTCACTGGGTTGTAAGCTCATAAATCCTAAATCAATCCATCGTTTTGCGCCGCCGGCACTAAAGCCCACAAGGTGCACAAGAATAAGCAATATAATAACAAGAAGATAGAAAGGAAATGCCACCTTCTCAAGTAAATGATAATTCACAACTGAGGCTACAAGCAAACACACAAAACCCATGCATGTCCAAATAATTTGCTTTTGAAAGTAAGGGTTATAGCTGATTCCGCTTTCATCGCTTATAGAACTTGCCGAATAAAGATTGATAAGCCCTAAAGTCATAAGAAGAAAAGAGCAAATAATCATCCCCCAATTCATTTCAGACAAAAGCTTTGAATCCAGTTCACCAAAAAGTGAAGAAGAAGCTTTATGTTGTTTCAATGAAGAGGAGGATTTCATCATTACTATAAGCTCATAGATTTTCTATTGAAAATAAAGTTCATTTATAATTTCAATTTTTGCATCAGCACGTAATTCTTGAAGAAAGATAGAATAAAACATATCTTTTCTAGATTGTTCCATATTGGTAAGAAGTGTTGACTCTTGTGCCTGCCACATATCATCGCTCACTTCTATAACTTCTTTTGGAAAAGCAAGAAGATATCCTTCATCAAATTCATAAGCATTTTTTAACCAAGCAGAAAAAGGCTCTGCCGCAAAAAGATCTTGGCTTAAAGTTTCTGAATTGATAAGGCTTGAAAAGCCATTTCTTGCCATCGTAGCACTTTCTAATTCAGTTGGTGGATTTGTTTCAATATCAGCAAGAATTTCTTCTGACTTTGCTTTTGCCATTTCATGCGCCTTGTCTTTTTTTGCTTCTTCTAAAACAAGGTTTCTTACACCTTCAAACTCTCTTACTGTTTCAGGCTGATTTTGTTTAACCTGTGCTATAATAAGTGAATTTCCTGTGCTAAGAGGATTTTCTAAAACAGTGCCAATTTGTGCTTCTTTGAGTAAATCTATATCACTTTGTGTAAGATTATAAGTGCTTGCCAAAACATCAAAAGAAACAAGGTCAGTGGAAGTAAGTTCAAGGCCTTCTTTTTGTGCTGCATCTTCAAGGCTTGTGCCAGCTAAAACTTGCACCATAAGGGAATCAATTACAGTTTGCACTTTGCTTGCAGCATCTTTTTCTGCCAAAACAGCCCCAACAACTTCACGCAATTTTTCTTGCTGCAGTTCTTGTTTTTCTTTTCTGTCTTCCACTAGGATAAGGTGATAGCCAAAGCGTGAGCGAACAGGCTCAGAAACCACATTGATTTCTTGTGAAAAAGCAGCATCTTCAAAAGCTTTTACCATTTGTCCGCGGGTGAAAGTGCCAAGCTCACCGCCAATTTCGGCAGAAGCTCTGTCGTCTGAATATAAACGAGCAAGTTCTTTAAAATCTTCGCCTTGTGCCAATTTGTCTTGCACTTCTTTTATTTTGTTCAAAGCACCTTCTTCTTCTTCAGCACTTGCATTTTCATCAAGTAAAACAAGTATGTGTGAAGCGGTTGCTTCTTCAGGTGTATCATAAAGATCTTTATTTGCATTGTATTCAGCTAAAATTTCTTCGTCTGTAAGAAGGTCAGGATTTGCTAAAATTAATGGGCTTACCTCAATAAAATCTAAGTCAATTCTTGCAGGTAATGCATAAAGGTTTTTTGTGCTTTCATAAAGGTTTATAAGCTCTTCTTCTGTTGGATTTGCCAAAGCTAAAAAGTCTTCATCATTAACAAGATAAGCATCAAAAGCACGCTGTTCTAACTGAAAGTCAAAAACTTGTTTTGCTTGAATAGGGGAAGCATAAGCAAAATTTTCAAGTAATGCTTTAAACTTGTCTTCAAGCATATCGCTTTTAACAGCATCTTCAAATTGTTTTGGGCTTTGCCCCATGTTTTTTAAGGCTTGTTCATATACTTCTTGATTAAATTTGCCATTTGCATCATGTGTGAAAGGCAAAAGTGAAATAACATCATATAGTTCCAGAGGAGTAATGCTTATTCCTGTTCTTCTTGATTCTTGTTCGAGCAAGGTTTTGAGCACAAGGCCCTCAAAAACAATTTGCATAAAGTTCATTTCTTCAAGCTGTTCATCAGTGATAGAGGGAATATTTGTTCTGATAGCTTCCCTTTGTTGGCTATAAGCTTGAAGTAAGGCTTGCTCGGTTACATCTTCGCCATTGATTTTTGCAACTATAGTTGAAGTGTTTTGCACTGAGCCAATGCCCCAAAATACAAAGACTAATATAATAAGTCCAAAGGCAATTTTAACCCAAATGGATTGTGAATTGTTACGAATTCCTTCTAGCATAAAATATCCTTTATTTTTTCAAAGTATTTTTTATAAAATTTAAAAACCCGCCGGCACGAATGATTTCACATTCTTGAGCAGTAAGGTCGTTTTGAAGAGAAATTTCTTCTTTTTCACCATTATTTTCAAGCATAAGCACAAGCTTTTCCCCTGCTTTGAAATTTGAAAGATCAAGGCTTGCTTTTGAGCCTTTTTCAAATTTATCATAGTCTGAAGGGTTTTCAAAAATAAGAGGAAGTATGCCGAAATTCACAAGGTTTGCCCTATGAATTCTTGCAAAAGATTGCACCAAAACAGCAGCAACACCAAGATAACGCGGGGCAAGTGCTGCATGCTCACGGCTTGAACCTTGGCCATAATTTGTGCTTGCAACAATAATTGATGAAAGCCCTTTTTCTTTAATAGCATCGCAATTATCAGCGAATGAAGCGTCAACCCTTTCAAAAACATGGCGTGAAATTGCAGGAATATTTGAACGAAGTGAAGTTATTTCTGCACCTGCAGGCATGATATGGTCCGTAGTGATATCAGCCTCAAGTTTTATTGCAACTTCAAGTTCAAAAGCTTTTGGAAGCTGTGAAAATGTAGGAAGTGAAACAATATTCGGGCCTCTTATAATTTCAATTTCAGCTCTTTTTGCGGCCTCTTTATCAGGATAGATAAAATGCTTTTTGAGTGAAGGCACCTGTTCCGGAAAATCAGTATATTTTATAGCTTTGGCATTGCCCTTCATCTGCCATGTGGCAGGATCGGTGAATTTGCCTTCTAAAGCACAAAAAGCTGCGGCTACAGGGCTAACAAGATAAACGTCGGCATCTTTTGTGCCGGAACGTCCTTCAAAGTTTCTGTTAAAAGTGCGAACAGAAATTCCTTTTGTCATTGGGGATGAGCCCATGCCAATGCAAGGGCCGCAAGCACATTCCAAAAGCCTAACGCCTGCATCAAGAATTTTTTCTAATTTATTTTCTGTTGAAAGCATGCGTAACACTTGACGAGAACCGGGTGAAAGGTTTACGTCAGTATATTGATTTACATGCTTATCTTCTAAAATATCAGCTAAAGCAGCCAAGTCTGCATAGGAAGAATTTGTGCAAGAGCCAATGGAAACTTGTGAAATTTGTGTATCGCCCAATTCTTTGGCAAGTTCTGCTATTGTTTTTACTTTATCGGGCATTGATGGGCAAGCAGCCATAGGAACAATAGTTGAAAGATCTATTTCTATATATTCATCGTATTGTGCGTCTTTATCAGCGTGAAGAGGAAGATAATCATCTTTTCTGCCCATTTTTGTAAGGAAGTGCAAAGTTTTTTCATCACTTGGGAAAATAGAAGTGGTTGCCCCAAGTTCAGCACCCATATTTGTTATGGTGGCTCTTTCAGGAACACTTAAAGAATTTACGCCTTCACCATAGTATTCAATAACTTTACCAACACCGCCTTTTACGCTTAATAACTTCAGAAGGTAAAGTATAATATCTTTTGCTTGAGCAAAGCCTTGCAAAGAGTTGATAAGCTTTACGCCAACAACTTTTGGCATGGCGATACTATATTCAAGGCCTGCCATAGCCAGAGCAACTGAAAGCCCGCCTGCACCCATAGCAAACATGCCAATGCCGCCACCTGTGGGGGTGTGGCTGTCAGAGCCTAATAAAGTTTTACCAGGTATACCAAAGTTTTCTAAATGAAGTTGGTGGCAAATGCCGGTGCCCGGAGGGCTGAACAAGGCATTAAATTTTGCAGCTGTTGATTGAAGAAATTTATGGTCATCAGGATTTTTAAAGCCCATTTGCAAGGTGTTGTGATCAACGTATGAGATGGAAAGCTCTGTTTTTACATCACTTATTTCAAGGTTTTCAAATTGAAGCCAAGCCATAGTGCCTGTGGCATCTTGTGTGAGTGTTTGATCTATAACAATCTTAATTTCATCGCCTATTGCATAATCTTGTATTTTTTTATTTGTATTTTTGGGTAAATGGTTTTGCAAAATTTTCTGCGTTAAATTCATTTTCATTTTTTATGTATACCTTTATTAATGATAAATATATTGGAAATTCGTATTTTTTTAACAAATATAGCCTTATTCGTCAACTTTTATTTATTTTGCATTTTGGGCTACAATGCTAAAAAATTTCTATAAAATCATTAGAAAAATTACATCGGCTAAGCTAATACTTTGGTATTAAGCAAAGATGATATAGGCTTATAACTTTCTAGAAATCATTGAAAAAATATATTTAGCTGATAATTTTAAGCTATGAATTTTATTTTTTTGAGGAGCCTTAGAGATGCAGATGAGAATTATTACCCCGCCATCTATGAATGAAAAAAGATATGTAGATATGTATGATCTTTTTTTAAGGGGTTTACAGTATTTAAGAGTTGACCTGATTCATACGAACTTCATGATCAAAAAAAGTGAAGACAGGATTATTGTGGAATTTCCCAATAAAGGAAAACTTATTTTTTTAGGAAATGCAACAAGCACTTCATTAGATTCAACTTTTTATGGTAATAGAGAAAGAAAGCTTAATGAAGAAAATGAAGAAAATCTTGAAGATGGGATTGAAGTTATTGCTCATATAAAAAAAGATTTGCTTTTGAAAGTTTCAAAAGGAAGAAAGGCTTTATGCGAAGAAGTGCTTTATTCCTTGAATGAAGAGGGTGCAAATATAAATTTTCATATTCAGTTTTATTTATATAAATTCGGCAATTTATATAGCATAGAAAGCATTTTGAGGTATGATCATGATAATATTACACAAATTGCAGGCCTTTTGGAGCTTGAAAAAGAAAGAAGCGGTGAAAATATTCAATTTATTCCACAACATCAAAAAAAAACCGTGTATGGTTCTTTTTCGCTTGATAAAGAAGGCAACTATCAATATATCCTAGATAATTTTCACCCTGTAATACGTTCTTTGAAAGCTTTTGAATATGCTGAAGATGTATTTAGTGTTGAAATATATAGCGGATTTGATTATAAAAGTGAATTACAGTTTTCAATTTTGATTGAAGGAACAAATGATGAGCCAAAGGCTTACCCTTTGTTACTTTTAGAAAAAGCACTAGCAAAAAGGCTTTTGCCCACAACACCAAGTTATGCGGGAATTGCAGAACTTTCACACACACATTCCAAAACTCTTTATAACAGAGATATGATGTTGAGAAAAACCATTCGTAAATAATTTATGCTTTATGCTGTGGGCACAGGCATGACAATATACATGCTTGTGCCACCTTCAAGATTATTTTCTGCATGAATTGTTGCATTATGATCGGTGAAAATTGATTGAACAATGGCTAAACCAAGGCCGGTTCCGTCTTTCTTTTTAGAATAATAGGGTTCAAAAATATGGGCAAGGCTTTCCTCTGATAGACCTATACCATTGTCTGCGATAATGATTTTGCAAAGATTATCAGCACATTCTACAGTAGTTGTGATTTTGGCATTTTCAATATTTTCAAGAACTTCGCAGGCATTGAGATAAATATTTATAAGTGCTTGTTTGAAATTATCTTTATCAATTAAAAGAGAGGGGATTTCTTTTTTAGGCACATCTAAAATCCATGTAATATGTGGATGTGAAGCTTTAAATATTTGCAAACTTTCTTGCAATAAAAGAATAAGATTTTCATTTTTAAGCTTTACTTCAGGAATTTGCGAAAATTCAGTAAAATTTCTAATCATTTTTTGCATGCGTTCAACTTCTTTTATAATAAGTGATGTGCATTCGCTTAAAGTTTCTTGCTTTGGTTCAGGGTTATATTTTCTCTCTATCCGTTCTGCAGAAAGACGAATCGGGGTGAGAGGGTTTTTCATCTCATGTGCAATACGCCTTGCAACTTCGCGCCAAGCCCCAAGCCTTTCTATGCGTGAAAGTTCTGTAATGTCTTCAACAACAGCTATGATTAAATCTTTTTTGTTTTGAGGCTCTTGCTCGTTTATGATGGGATTTTGTGAAAAATCAGGTACTGTAAGGGCAGTGATAAAAATCTTGATAGTTTTCTTGCTTACAGTAAGCTCAACCTCTTTTTTCCAAACTTGATGCGGTTTCATTTTTATTGATTCAAGCATTGATTGTATAAGGAGGGCTTTTTCTCCTTCAAGATGGTCTAAAACAATTCTGTCTTCCCATAATTTTGCGTCAATATCAAATAAAGTGCTGCCTGCTTTATTGATAGTGATAATTTTTCCTTCAAGGTCAAGCACGAAAACACCTGCTGAAATATTTTCAAGTATGCTTTCGATAAAGATATTTCTTTGTTCAAGAATAGCATTTGCATTTTTAATATCTTCGTTTGAAGAGCGAACTTGTGCTATCATTGCATTAAAGGAATCCACCAAGTTGCCTAATTCATCTTTTCCTTTATCCTCAAGAAAAATATCAAGCTCACCTTGAGCAATTTTATCTGTTCCTATTGAAAGTGCTTCAATAGGTGCTGTAAGCTCTTTTGGAAGCCTTAACGCCATAAAAATTGCACTAAAAATCATGATAAGCCCCAATAGACCTAATATTAATGAAAAAGAAAGCTTTAAAGGCCTTTTGAGTGATTTGAGATAAGTGTATTCTTCAAAACCTTGCGAAATTGATTGAAGTTTGGCATTTGCTGTGTTGCCAATGCTTTCAGCAATAATAAGAAAATAATTATCAACAGTATCTAAGGGAGTTATTGCAACAGCATAATCGGTTGAAGGCGTGGAAAAAATGCCTGCAAAACTCATCTCTTGAAAGTTTTGCCATTGTGTTGCTTCAAAAATATTTTGTAGTAAATAGATGGCTTCTTGATCTACGGGCTCTGTGAAAGCAAGGGTTAAAGTTTCTTGCTTATATTCAACAAGCGAAAAAATATTTCCATTGAGAAGCAGAGAATTGTCAAGAAGATATTGTTTGATTTTTTCCAAATTTTCTTGATCATTGCTTTGCTTGTTTTCATTATCATCTAAAAGTAAAGTGATTTGATTATTGATGTAGCTTGATCTTTGCGTAAGCCTGTCAGATGCTGTAGAAAAAATATTTTGCCCAACTGCCAAAGCTGCATCCATTGAGCTTGCAACAGTGCTTGTGAACCAATAGTCAATGCTTGTTATAACCACCCTGTTTGCAGCCAAAAACATCAAAAGAACAGGTATTAAAGATAATGAAATAAAAGAAAGAAGAATGCGTGTGCGAAGGCGCGAACCAAAAACCTTTCTTCTTCTTTCGGCTATGAGTTTTATAATATTACGAACAGCAAGATAGCAAACCACAAGCATTAAAATTGCATTGAGATTTAATAAAACAAGAAAATTCCAAGAATCAGTCCCAAAATATTCGGTTTGCCCCCATGTTCCCAAAGCTACGCAAAGAACAAGAATACAGGCGATAGCTATTTCTCTATTTCTATGTCTTTTTTCTTTTTTGATTTGTCTTTGGAGTAATTCGTCCATATAAGCACCTTTATGCAGTTGCCATTATTTAGGTGAAGTGAGATTTATGTGGTAAGAATCGCCTGCAATATCCCATTTCCAAAAAAATAAAGTGGTTTCAAGCCAAGGTGGAATTGTGGCATGCCTTAATCCTAAATCAAGTAAGACAAAATAGTTTTCACTTTCTTCTAATGGATTTGAAAGGTTAAGAGAAATGTTTAAATAAGAAAATTCTTGATAGAGTAAATCTTTCAATGAACGTGATTTTTTTGGGGTTTTGTTTTCATGGTAAAGAATAAATTCATGCGTTAGGGCATCATAACGAACTTGCCTGCCTGAAATATAGTGCTCTAATTCTTGATCCGGAAAAAAAGCCCTTTCTTTATAGAGTGTTGCCCTATAGTCAATATTTACACTTGAGCCGTTTTTGAGTGTTTTTTCAATCATTTCAAGTGAAGAGAGGTGAAAATATAATTCAAGGTCAACAGTTTTTTGTGTATATTTTGTTTCTGTTGAGGTGAGTGCAAAAAAAGACTCTGCATAAAGATTTTTTGCAGGCAACAAAATGAGGCATATGAAAAAAAGACAAAAAAGAACTTTTTTAAAAGTAAAGTTATTTTTCATATAAAAATTTTTTTTCTTCCACATCATAAAAAATTAAAACTGCCTTTATTGTATCTTGTTGAAATATATATTTGTCTTTTTACTTTTGTAGTATGGCATATTATCAAAAATTGTGCAAGAAAAGCTTTTGTACAAAAATTTGTCATCTTGCAAGTTTTAAGAAGTGTGTTATTTATATTTTACTGCAAAAACATTAAAATTTGCAGGAAAAATTTTAGAAAATTCATGGAGTTTATTATGCCTTTGTTTGACTTTGAGTGCAAAGAATGTGGAAGTGTGTTTGAAGAACTTGTATTTTCAGATGATGAAATCCCCCCTTGTCAAAACTGTAAGGGAAGTGAAACTTTCAGAAAAGTTGCTATGCCTTCACCTTTAAAAACAAATCCTTTTCCTTATCCAAATAAAACAGGAAAACCTTTGCCTAAAATGCCTTCCGCAGCTCAGATGTCAAAACTAAATCGCACCTGCCCAAATGCAGGAAGTTGCGGAGCAAGTGCAACTATTGGCGGTTGAGGCAACAAATAATCTTCGTGAAAGATTTAAAATCAAAGCATGCTTATAAAAAAATTATAATGGAGAATTTAATGAATATTAAAAAGAAAATCCTTAGCTCTTTTGTTGTGAGTTCACTTATTTTTACATCGGTTTCAGGTGCTTTTGCTGCTTTACCCGATTTTGTGGACTTGGCAAAAAACACAGGAAAGGCTGTAGTAAATATCAGCACAGAAACCACCATACAAGGTGGGCAAAATTTTGGAAATATTTTTCCAAATGAAATGTTTCGTAATATGCCAAGAGAATTTGAACAATTTTTCAAAGGCTTTAACAATCCAAACCAAGAAAGAAAAACAAGCTCTTTAGGTTCAGGCTTTATTATTTCAGAAGATGGTTTTATCGTAACAAATAACCATGTAGTTGAAGATGCAGACAAAATTTTTGTAAACTTTGAAGGAGATAAAGGCAAAGCTTCTTCTATTGAGGCAAGAATTGTAGGCACTGATCCTGAAACGGATTTAGCTCTTTTAAAAGTTGAACCTGAAGGAAAGCTTCCAACTTTGAAATTTGGTGATTCAGATAAAAGTGATGTGGGCGAATGGGTGCTTGCTATAGGTAATCCTTTTGGTTTGGGGCATACTGTAACAGCAGGTATTATTTCAGCAAAAGGGCGTAATATTCAATCAGGGCCTTTTGATGATTATATTCAAACAGATACTTCAATCAATCCCGGAAACTCAGGCGGCCCGCTTATCAATATGGAAGGCGAAGTTATTGGTATAAACACAGCAATTATTGCTTCAGGCCAAGGCATTGGTTTTGCTATTCCAAGTTCACAAGCTTCAAAAATTATTGAATCTTTGAAAGAAGGCAAAAAGGTTTCACGCGGTTGGCTTGGTGTAAGCATACAAGATATTGATGAAAACACATCTAAAGCCTTGGGCCTTGAATCACTTGACGGTGCGCTTATTTCATCAGTTATGCCTGATGAGCCGGCTGATAAAGCAGGTGTAACAGCAGGTGATGTAGTAATAAAAGTAAACAACACACCTGTATCAAGTTCAGCTGAGCTTCTTCAAGAAATTGCAGCCATTGAACCGGGTAAAACAGCAAACCTTACTGTTGTTCGTGATGGTAAAGAACAAGTGATTAAAGTTGTGCTTGGTGAAAGAGAAACAAGTTCAAGTGTTGCCGCAGTTGGCAGCGGTGATGAAGTTTTAGGCATGAAGCTTCGTCCTATTACTAAGAGCGAAGGTGAAGAATTTAATCTTAAAAGCGGGCTTGTGATTGCAGAAATCAATCCACAATCTGAAGCTAGTCAACATGGTTTACGCACTGGAGATATTATTCTTGGAGTAAATACTAAATCAGTGAAATCTTTTGAGGAATTTGAAAAGATTGTCAATGATGAAGGAAAGAAAAGAGGAGCTGTTTTCTTACACGTAAGACGCGACAGACAAGAATTTTCACTTGCTTTGCCTATTGAAAAATAGCAAAGAGTAAATAACAGTTCATATAATAAAAGTGTCAATTCAATAAATGCGTTGACACTTTTATTCTTTAATTATTTTATAATTAATTTATGTTTTATTCTTTTTCAGGCGGGAAAAATAATTGCTTGTTCTGTACTTTGAAATTTTCAATGGCATTTCTTCCTTTTTCAGAAACAAGCCAATCGCCCAATATTTGTGCTTCATCAATTTTTACGTGCGGATATTTGGCAGGGTTTACTGGAATATAGCCATAAGGGTTTAATAAGTCTGCATAGCCTTCTGAAATAATTTCAAGCTCAGTAGTTGGAGGTGCGGCATATTTCATGGCATAATAAGTGCCACGATCAGAAAGGGTATAAGCCTCTTTTTCTTCAGCCATGATAATTGTTTTGCCCATGCCTTGCCCTATTGATTGATACCATTTTGAACGAGTAGGGTAATTGCTTTCTAAAGAAGTTTTTGTGCCTGCCCAGATTTTTGCCTCTCTTGAATGTGTGCCTGAATCATCACCGCGTGAAATAAATATTGCCTGATTATCTGCAATTTTTTGAAAAGCTTCTTGCACACTTTTTGATGTTTTGGCATTGGCAGGGTCGTCTTTAGGGCCAATCAATATAAAATCATTATACATTATATAGTAGCGTTTTGTGCCATAACCATTTATAATGAAATCTTCTTCACGGGCAAAATCATGAACCAATATAGCATCAACATTACCGTCTATTCCGTCTTTGATTGCGGCCCCTGTGCCTTTTGCTATAATTTTAACTTTTATGCCTGTTTCAGCAGTGAAAATTGGAAGAATATAGCCAAGTAAACCGGAATTTTCTGAACTTGTAGTGGTAGAAACGGTAATAAAACTTTCCTTTGCAAATAGGAAATTTGAGGTAGAGAAAAGCATAATAAGCGCTATAATAAGTTTTTTCATAAGTTTTTCCTTTTGCAAAAATAATACTAAGTATTTTATTAGTTTCTTTCTTTCTTGCTGTCAAGAAATATACTATAGTCAAAAATTGTTTTTATACAAAATATAAATGCTTTGTTCTGGTTTAAAAAAAGAGTTAATTACTTTTATTTGAAAGACTTCAATGATTGACTTTTATTTTAAATATGTTTATAATCCAAAAAATATTTACGAGAAATTTTAAGGAAGAAACATGCCTATAAAAGAAGCAATAACTATTTGTAAAACAATATTAAGAAATGGCTTTGATGCATATACTATCAATGCAAATTTGCAAGAAGAAGTTTTTCAATTAACAAATGAACTCACTTTAGATATTGCTTGCGAAGGCGACTATGATACTTTATCAAAGTTTTTCCCATCTCTAGAAGAATCTTTTGAAGAAGGCGTGATTGCCAAAATGTACACCGAAACAGGGGCTTTGGTAAGATTTTATTCTATTCGTTGTGATGAATGTGCCCACCCTGATTTTTCATTTATGCGAATTTCGCCGCACATGCTTAAGGTTTTGGAAGAAAAAAACGATCTTTTGCACTCTATCATACAAGGCACAATGCAGCCTTGCTCGCAAGACGAGGCTTTTGAAGATCCTGCAAAAGGTTTTATCGCTTTAAAAGGTGTTGCAATAAAAACTTTGCAAAGAGATTATAGCCTTGCTATTGCAGCTTTACGTTTGGCTGCAAATTATGATCTTCCTATTGAAGCAACAACATGGCTTGCGATTATACGCTCTTCGCATCAAATTGCAGACTATCTTCCTATGAATGTTTTTATGCAGGAAATGCGTTTGGTTGCTGCTGAAAACCTTTGGAGATTTGTTCAATTGCTTTCAGATAGTTTTATCTTGCACGCAATTTTACCTGAAGTTGCAGCCTTGCATGCCGTGAAGCAGCAAAAAAATAAAGATGAAGTTTCTGAAGTGAGTGTTTTTGATTATACTGTTTTATGCATGAAGCATTATCCTGAAGGAAAATTTGCTCATGACTGGCTTGGAACTGTTGCTATGCTTTTCCATGCTATAGGCAAACTTTATTGTGCAGAGCAATACCATGGCCGTTGGACATTTTATCAATACCATCGCGTCGGTGCTCAAATCACTCGTGCAATTATGAACAGATTAAACTTTTCTTTTGAAGAAATAGATATTGTTTGCGGTATGGTGAGAAATCATATACGCTTCTTCTCTATGCTTACCGATAGAGGAATACGTAGATTTATGGCATTGCCGCAAAGTGAAAGACTTATCGAAATGACAAGAGCACATATTGTTGCAACAGGTCTGTCTTATACTAATTTCAACCATAATATCAAATACTTAGAAAGGGCAGACACCCCTGAAGCTATGGTAGAACCTCTTATGAACGGTAATGAAATCATGGAAGTTACAGAGCTTCCGCCGGGAAGAGCCATAGGGCTTATCAGAGATGCACTTTTGCAGGCTCAAATAGAAGGCAAAGTTAAAACTTCTGAAGAAGCAGCCGATTTTGTTCGTTCATATTCGGTTGAGGTATAATTTTATGTGTGGAATTTTTGGAATTACCGGTCATGACGAAGCGGCTCGTCTAACATATTTTGGGCTTTATGCAATGCAGCATAGAGGGCAAGAAAGTGCGGGCATTGCCTCATTTGATGGAAAGAAAACCTCTTTTCATTTGGGCATGGGCATTGTTCCGGATATTTTTACAGAAGATATTTTGTCTTCGCATTTGCAAGGTCATATTGCAATTGGCCATAATAGATATTCAACAACAGGCAAACCTGAAAGAAGAAATGTGCAGCCCTTGGTGGTAAGTATGCATGGTTCTATGTTTGCTTTGGCACACAATGGAAATCTTTTAAATGCCCTTGAAGTAAGAAAAGAGCTTGAAGAAAGTGGTGCTATTTTTCAAACAAGTTCTGATAGTGAAGTTTTTATTCACCTTATTTCACGTTTGTTGCCGCACTATACTGTTGAAGAAGCTATTATGAAAGCTACAGAAAGGGTGGTGGGTGCGTATTGTCTTTTAATTTTATATAAAGGCAAACTCATTGTTCTTCGTGATCCTCATGGTTTTCATCCGCTTATCATGGGTAAATTGAACGGCATAGCTGAATCCTTTGTTTTTGCCTCAGAGTCTTGTGCTTTTGATTTACTAGATGCTGAACCTCTGCGTTCAGTTGAACCCGGCGAAATGCTTGTTATCGAAGAAAATTCAACAGAATATAAATCATATAGATTACCTCAACAAAAACCTATTAAGCAATGCATTTTTGAGCTTGTATATTTTGCACGCCCGGATTCAACTGTTTTTGGCGAAGATGTTTTGCAGTGCCGCAAACGTATGGGGGCGGCTATGGTGAAAGAACAGCCTGTTGTTGCTGATGTTGTTGTGCCTTTTCCTGATTCCGGCATTTATTCGGCGGTTGGGGCCTCACAAGAATCAGCTATTCCTTATGAGCATGCACTTATCAGAAATCACTATGTGGGCAGAACATTTATCCAGCCCTCGCAGTCAATGCGTGAATTTAGTGTGCGTGTGAAGATTAACCCCGTAAAATCTGCCATTGAAAACAAGAAATTACTAGTAGTTGATGACAGTATTGTTCGTGGAACAACAGTAAGAACGCGTTGTGCAAAATTACGTGAACTTGGTGCAAAAGAAGTGCATTTTCGCGTGTCATGCCCGCCAATAAAATATCCATGTTTTTATGGAATTGATTTTCCATCACCTTTTGAACTTATTGCAAATAAACATAGTTTAGAGCAGCTTTCAAAAGTTCTTGGTTTAGATACATTGCATTACCTTTCTTTAGAAGGGCTTAAATCGTGCGTGTCAGAGCCTGAAAATTATTGCTGTGCTTGCTTTGATGGGGTTTACCCAACGGAAGTTCCCGTGATGACTGATAAATATTCCTTAGAACAATAGCTGAATTTACAAGGAGTGCGTAATGAAAGTTAAAAAATACCATCCCAAAAAAACTGCTTTTTTGTCAGTTTATATTATCCTCACTATCTTTTTATCTGTAAGTATTGCTTTTTTAACAATAAAAATTAATGAGGATATGTTGCAAACTTCCTTTATGAATATTGAAGAGCAACTTGATTTACAAAAATCATTAATTCTTGCAGAGCTTGATTCTGACGTTGAAAACTTGGAACTTTTTGCAAAGTCAATCGCTCATGAAGAGAATATAAAAGAAAATTTTGCACTTCTAACTGCCGGTAAAAGCGTGGGAGCTACTGATAGTAGAGTTTATTTTCTTGATGAAACAGGGCAAGGCTATATTAACGAAGACACTTTTATAGATTTAACTGTTGAAACATATTACTTGCTTTTAAGTCAGGGCAAAACAATTATTTCAAGCGTTCGCTTCAATGAATTTGGAAGTTCTTTTTTTATTGTTGCCCCTATTATGGAAGATATGAAAGCAAAAGGTTTTATTCTAAACGAAATTTCAACCTTATAT
>CAYJHJ010000016.1:15593-33328 GCA_964370095.1 uncultured Desulfovibrionaceae bacterium
GTTTTGATGATATGCTTTATACTTATATTGTTGATGAGCTTGGAAATACTATAGCACTAAACATGAATTCATATGTTATTTTACCAAGTGAGCCTTTAAGAAATATCTTACAAAGAGTTGAATATGACTTAAGGCCTGGGCTTGTTAACAGCTTTGATAAAATTCTTGAAGATTTTTCAGTGGGTAAAAGTGGGGCTTTTGAAATAAGCCATATCACAAACACACGTTTAGCTTATTATACTCCTTTAGGTGTAAACTCATGGTATCTTATTTCTTTTTTACCTGAAGAAGCACTTACAGATACTGTATTTACTATTAGATTTGCTATGGCTGCATTGGCAGTGGTTGCTTTAGGGCTTATACTTTTATTTGCTCTTTACATCTCTTCCTTACTAAAAAGAATTAATAGAATAAGAGAAGATTTAATTCACGAGCTTACTTCACGTATTGATTCAGATCCTGTTACAAAGCTCTACACTAGGGAAGAAACAGAAAACCGCATTGCAACCTATCTTACCTATACTCATGACAAACAGTCTTCTGCTTTATTACTTGTTGATATTGATGACTTTAAAAGAGTCAATACGCTATTGGGCGAAGAAGCAGGTGATAGTATACTTCATGATGCAGCACAAGAAATTAGAAAATGTTTCCGTAGTAGTGATCTTGTAGGTAGAGTAGATAGAAACCTCTTTATAATTCTTCTTAGAAATACTGATGATCTTGCTATTATCACGATGAAAGCTGAAAAGATCCTTTATGGCCTCAGCGAAGTTATGTTTGGCGATGATGATTATCTTACTGCCTCAGTGGGTATTGCAATTTGCCCTGATGATGCCAAAGATTTCAGAAGTCTTTATTCAAAAGCAGATGCTGCATTATATCATGTGAAGCTTATGGGTAAAGACGGCTATGCCTTTTATGATGAAAACCTTAAAGATAAGATGAGATATATCGAGCTTAAAGGTGATCAAACAAATATAGATAATGCTGCTGTCTAATTCATAATTATTGTTTATTGTAGAGGACTTGGATGAAACTTTGGAATATAAAGCATAAAAATGTTTTTTACTTTGCACAAATTGAAAATGGAAAGGCTTTGTGCTTTGATGAAGAACTAAAAGCTGTGAAAGAGCTTCCTTTGGCTGAAATTACAGTTTTGCCTTTGCCATTACCCTCGAAATTAGTTTGTGTTGGCCTTAATTACAAAGCCCATGCAAAAGAAATAAATATGCCTTTACCTCTTGAACCGGCTTTCTTTTTAAAGCCTCAAACAACAATAATCAATGAACAAGAAGAAATTCTTCTTCCTAAAAATATTGGTTCAATCCATTATGAGGGAGAGCTTGCTTTCGTGATTAAAAAAAGATGTGCAAATATCCGCACTGAAGATGCAAGTGATTATATTCTTGGTTATACAATAGCAAATGATGTAACAGCTCGTGATATTCAAAAAACTGATACTTTAATGGGAAGATGTAAGGCTTATAATACATTTACGCCAATAGCACCTTTTATTGAAACAGTGCCGCCTTCTGCTAAATCTGTGCTAAGGACATTTGTTAATGGTGAACTTAAGCAAGAATCACAATTGGCGGACATGGTTTTCAGCCCTTATGAAATACTTGCAAACTTATCGCATGTGATGACCTTTAATCCACTTGATATTATTCTTACCGGTACGCCACATAATGTTGGTCCTATAGTGCATAATGATATTGTACGTATAGAGATTGAAAATGTTGGCTCTCTTGAAAACAAGGCTATAGCTAAAAGCTAGGCGTAAAATAAGGTGTATATTTGGAAGTTAAATGGCAAAGAGGAAAACTATAGTAAGCGAGAATATTGCAGAAGAATTTTATCAAATAAGCAGTGAAATTTATTCTTCTTTTCCGAAATATCGTCCACCTGTGGACTTGTTTGTGTATGAGGAAAATATTGCAAACCTTTATCCTTTTATCAAAAAAGGGCAAAGGCTCACAAATCAGCAGATAGATAAGCTTCTTACTTTATGCAATGAAGGAAATCTTTTTGTTTCAAGAAAAGATTTACCTGTTTATATGGAGCATATTGTTCATCAACTTGATTTAGTGCTTTTAGATTCTAACTTCAAAGATTCAGAAGTTGCAAAGATACTTTTGCGTGGTTTATATCTCAAATTTTCTGAATTTGCCCAGCAGCCTGTAAAACCTGTTTTTGACAAGATGTATACGGATTTAATGGTTTTTACAGAATATATTTGGGCTGATAAGCACAGGCTACGCCCATTTTTGCCTCACCTATATACAAGAAAATTCGATCACGGGCATCATGCAACAAACACACTTGTGCTCGGTATGTGGCTTTTTACGCAAACACAAAAAGAGCCATCAAGAAGAATGTTTGATGCTCTTGCTCTTGGCTTATATGTACATGATATAGGCATGTCAAAGCTGCCGCTTTATATGCTTTCAAAGCACACAGGCCTTACTAAAGAAGAAACAGAAAAAGCAAGAAAGCATGCACTTGTTGGCGTGCGTATTCTTCAAAAGCTTGAAGTTGCAGGAAAAGAAACCTTGCAAGCCGTTTATGAACACCATGAAAGGCTTGATGGATCAGGCTATCCACAAGGAATTTCAGGCACAAATGTTGGGATTATACCAAAGATAACAGCCATTGCCGATTCACTTTCTGCAATGATACAAGACAGGCCTTTTACAGATCAAATTGAAATAAAAAAAGCTGTTGCTATACTTTTTTCAGCAACAGGAAAATATGATCCGGATTTGCTGAAAGTTCTTTTAAGCGGAATAGTTTCAGGTTGGTTCGATCCTGTTGATTAATGTTTAAAAAACAAGGTATGGGCCAAGGTTTTTATTTTGTTTCCCCGCACATGGTTTCTGAATTGGTCAGATCCATTCCCCAGCGGGGTTTTAAATTATATAAAAAAAGGAACCTTTTATGGTTCCTTCTTATATTTAATTTATAGTGCTTTTACTAAAATCCATCGTTATCTTTGCCTTTTTTTGCAAGAACTTCTTCGGTAGTAACAAGTGTTGAAAATGCAGTTAAAATATCAAGTGCGTGATTTTTCATATCTTGTTCATCAAAATTTGGTGTACTTCTTGCACAAGTTGCATCTTTTACGAAATAAAATTCAAAACCTCTGTGGTGGGCTTCAACTAAGGTTGATAGGCAACACATTGTGCAGCCATAGCCTGCAAGAATAATATTTTCATGGCGATATTTATCCACAAGGGCACTAAATTGAGGTGCAGTGAAAGCAGAAAAATCAGATTTTGCTATGTTATGTTCGCCTTCAGCAGGCTCAAAACCTTCAATATATTCAGAAAATTCACCGTTACGAGAAAAATATTCTGAATTTTGTTCATGGTGAAGATGTATAACTTTCCATGAGTTTTCGCGTGCGTGTGTTAAAAGCTTTTTGCAATTTTCCAGGGATTCTTGAATAGTTTCAAGGCAAAAAGCTCGTCCTTCAGCGATATATTCTTTTTGAATATCAACTAAAACGAGTACAGGCATGTTTTCCTCCATCTTTTATGTTATGAAAAACAATAACACATCTTTTTTCTAAAGTGAATAGAAATTTTAGCTTATTTTCAATATAAAAATAAAAAAGTCTATAAGCAGTTATGAAAGCTTATAGACATTATTTATTGAAAAAAATTTTAATTTCTAGTTAACTAAAAAGAATTGTTTCGTCTTTCAAAAGATTAAAAGCAAGTTTTTTTGTGTCAATTGTATAGGTGCCTGACGAAATTTTGTTCTTTATTGCATCAATTTTTTCTTGCCTTATGTCAGAGGCTGACATGGCAGAACGATAAGCCTCTGTTCTTAATATTCCTTCGGGAGATACATTAATAGTATCACCACTTGCATTCACCCCTTCAACACTTGAAGCTACTTGAGTGGCTGAAACTGAATTTACTTGTGAAGAAGCTGAAGCTGCATAGGCTTTTGAACTTTTGCCTTGCCCTATGCTTGAGCTTGAAAATGAGCCTGTGCTTGAAGAGGATTTTTTTATATTCATTCCATTCTCCTTGTCCAAAACGAGAGTTTGCATGGTATCGCTAACTTTAATAAGTGTTATCTGCCAAAGTTTATTAAGAATAATATCTTTTTCTTCATTATGCAGTTCTAAGATACCTTGCTCACTTTCTTCATACACTGATATTTTATTTGTCAGTGCTTGGTACTTGAAAGTAATTTTTTTGTCAAATATTTCGTTTAATTCATCTTTTATTTGCTTGATTGTTATATTCTGACTTTTTGTAAAAAGAAGGTTTTGATAAAGTTCTTTTGCAACTTTTTCAACTAAAAGCTTATAATTTAAATCCTTGCCCTTTTCAATATTGTAAGTCCTATATTCTTTTGCACGAAGATTTGAGCTTTGCAAATCAAAAAGTGCTTTTATTGCACTTGAGTTTACTGATATGTCAGAATCAACAATTTTATACGAATTATTTTGCTTGAGGTATTCCTTCAGTTTTCTAATATTTTCAAGATTTGACTTTTGCATGTATTACCTCAATAAGTTCGTCATATAGTTCATTTCGACTGTAAAAAAAATTTCTTTAGTGCTTTTTTTAATATATATTCTTTTTATTTAAAAGTCTATCCTTCTGGGAAAATCATAACTAATTGATTCAGTTGACTATTTTAGTTTTGGCATTGAGAATTTTTTTAGAAATTTTAAAGATTTTTTATTTAATATTTCACGATAAATATTAAATAAAATAATAATAAATAATAATATATTCATATTTTATGATAAAGATAAAAACTTGCTATTTCGTGAAAAAAAGAGTATATTCCCCTTTCATTTTAGACTAAAAAATAATTTTATATAAAGGTTGTTATGGAAAACTTAAAACATAATGAGTCAGTTTTTGAAAAGTGGAAGCCTCTTTTGACTGATGTGAAGATTGAAGCCCCAGGTGTTATGCAAACCATTATAAACCAAGGCGGCACTCGTGATGCGTGGCGATATGTTGAAGAAAATCAAGAAACTTTTCTTATGGCATATCCGGCTGAAAATTTGGTAAGAGCTTCTGTTGTTGTGCAGGGTGAACTTGAAGGAAAGCTTGAAGGCATGCATCTTATTCCTCTTTTGGAGGGGATTCCTAATCAACTTATGGTGGTTACATCAAAAGAATGGGGAAATAAAGTTGCTGCCGATGTTCTTCTTTATAACCCTGTTATTGAAAAATCTTTTTGGGTGCATAACCCGCTTTATTACAGAGATAAAAAAGATTTGCAGCCAGAACAGCCACAAACTGTAAAACTTTCAGGCTTAGTTTATGCAGCACGCAAAGCTTTATTAGATGAAATGACAGTTGCAAAAGGCCCTTCCTATGAAGCACATGCAATGAAGTATTTAGCAGAAAACCCCGATAAAAGCAGGCTTGACGTGCCACCTTTAAAAATATCACTTGCCGGGCAACAAATGATAGGGCTTGGAAACTTTGCCTGCGAATATCAAGCAAGGGCAGTTGTTAGAAATCTGGAAGAGTTTGAATTTGGTCCGGAAGGAGGAATGAGAAAAATATATTCATTCATTATAAACCTTGCTACCGATGAAAAACCTATGCCTGTGATTCTTTATGCTTCTGAAACCATTTGCCAAGATGTAGAATTGAAAGAAGATATGGAAATTGATCTTTATTTTTGGCTTCAAGGCAGAGTGGTTGATTAATTATAATATATGCTTATATATTAATAAAATTAATATAAAGTATATTTAAGGTAAAAAATGGACTATTCAACAATTATTTATAAACTATCAGTAAGTATTATTCCTGTGATGCTTGGAATTATCTTGCATGAAGTAGCACATGCTTATGCAGCAAACTATTGCGGTGATGATACAGCAAAAAGAGCAGGCAGACTTACGCTAAACCCAATTTCACATATAGATCCAATGGGCACTTTGTTTTTTGTGCTTACTTCAATTTCAGGTTCTTTTATTTTTGGTTGGGCAAAGCCGGTTCCAACAAATCCACGAAATTTCACAAAGATAAAAAATTTAAAATCAGGTATGATGTATGTGGCTTTAGCAGGCCCCATAACAAATTTTGTGCTTGCAATTCTTTTTACTTTGGTGATGAAAATTTATCTTCTTTTTGTATCACCTGAGTTCATTATAAGTCAGGCAGGCTCTTTTATAAGTGAAATGCTGCTTGTAGGAATAACCATAAACTTGGTTTTGGGCATTGTGAATCTTATTCCAATTCCCCCACTTGATGGCAGCCATGTGGTGGCAAATCTTTTGCCTTACCCACTTGATTCTAAATATATGAGCGTTGGCAAATATGGCATGATTATTTTGCTTTTGCTTATTGTAATGAATGTTATCGGTTATATTGTGCGATTTTTTCTTGGTATTTTTCAACCTTTAATTATTAATTTTCTTATGTAATGGAGATTTTGATGGCTCTTTCTACAGTTTCTGGAATGAGGCCCACCGGGGCTTTGCATATAGGGCACTACTTTGGTGCATTGAAGAACTGGATTCCTATGCAGTATGAATATCCTTCGCTTTTTTTCGTGGCGGACTGGCATGCCTTAACAAGCGATTTTTCGCAAACAGAAAATATAAAAACATATTCTAAAGATCTTGTGCTTGATTGGCTTTCAACAGGCTTAGATCCGAATGCATGTGGAATTTTCTTGCAATCAGACATTAAAGAAACAGCTGAACTTCATCTTCTTTTATCCATGATAACTCCACTTGGTTGGCTTGAGCGTTGCCCAACTTATAAAGAGCAGCAAGAGCAAATGACGCATAAAGATTTAAGTAATTATGGTTTCTTGGGCTATCCTGTTCTTATGGCTTCTGATATTTTACTTTATAGGGCTAGTTTTGTGCCTGTTGGGCAAGATCAAGCTCCGCACCTTGAAATGACAAGAGAAATAGCTAGAAGATTCAACCATATTTATAATAAAGAAGTTTTTCCTGAGCCGCAAGCAAAGCTTACTCCAAGTGCAAAATGCCCGGGGCTTGATGGAAGAAAAATGTCAAAGTCATATAATAATGGCATTTTCTTAAAAGAAAGCATAGAAGAAATTGCACCAAAAGTGAAAAAAATGCTCACCGATACGAATAGGGTGCGTCGTGATGATAAAGGAAACCCTGATGTGTGCAACCTTTATCCTTATCATGAACTCATGACAGAAAAGGAAAAACGTGAAGAAATTCGTGAAGCATGCATGAATGCAACAATTGGCTGTGCTGACTGTAAAAAAATATTTATGCAAAGCATTGAAGCTTTCTTAGCCCCTATCCATGAAAAAAGAAATGAGATTTTAAAACAATCCGGCTATATTGAAGATGTTCTTTTTACCGGCGGCAATAAGGCAAGAAAAGCAGCTGAGGAAACTATGGCCTTGGTTCGTGAAGCGGTGAAAATTTAGTTTTTATAACTCATAAAATTAGGTCTATTTGTGTTACACCATAAGAAAATGCTTAATCTTCCTGCCTTGCTCAAGCAAGTGGAAAAAGATAGAAAAAACGGAAAAAAAATTGTTTTTACAAATGGTTGCTTTGATATTCTTCACGCAGGACATGCTGACTTATTGAAAAGAGCTAAAGAGCTTGGTGATGTTTTGGTGCTTGCTCTAAACACTGATGCTTCTGTCAAAAGACAAGGCAAGGGGGATGAGCGGCCAATCAACCCATACGAAGCAAGGGCTTTTTTGCTTTCTCACTTGGAATCTGTTGATTATGTTGTGCCATTTGATGACGATACGCCTTATGAACTTATTAAACTAATTCTGCCGGATGTACTTGTTAAAGGCGGAGATTGGGAAATAAAAAAAATTGTTGGGCATGACATTATAGAAGAAAATAATGGCAAAGTTTTTTCTTTGCCACTTATAGAAGGCTATTCAACAACTAATATTGTAAAGAAAATTTCTTCGGGATCTTAGTGGGAATGACAGTGCTTGTAAATGACAATGGAAGTAAATCAGAGTTTTTTGAAGCTCTTTTAGAAGATGATGGCTTGCAAAAGACCTTTCTTCTTTTCTTGGCAGGCACTTGGACAGCGGCAAAAGCACAGGAATTAGAAAAAGATAAAAAAACAATCTTTTCTTTACTTGAAAATTCTCACGCAAAAAAAATAATCATAAACTGCAGTAATTTGGGCGATTGGGATTCCTTCTTACTTGCATATCTTGTAAGTTTAGGCCATAAAGCCTATCATGAGAAAATTGAATTTCAAACAATAAACCTACCTGAAAAACTTGATAAATTGCTAGTTTTGGCTTTAACGGTTCCGCCATCTTCACTTGCTGAAGAAAGCCCACACCATAATGATCAAACTCTTTTGGAAATGATTGGCGAAAATGTTCTTAATATGCCGGAAAAATCTTCTGAGGCAACAACTTTTATAGTGGAAACATTTTCTTCTTTAGCTAATGTTGTTAAAGGTAAAAGCCAGATGTATAGGGAGGATTTGTGGGATGCAATCTATGAATGTGGTGCTAATTCTTTACCTATTATTTCACTGACAAGCCTTTTGCTCGGGCTTATTTTAGCTTTTGTTGGCTCAATTCAGCTTAAATTATTTGGAGCGGAGCTATATGTGGCCTCATTTGTGGGGGTTAGCATGGTTCGTATTATGGGTGCTTTACTCACCGGGATTGTAATTGCAGGCAGAACAGGTGCAAATTTTGCAGCTATTATAGGTACAATGCAGGTAAATGAAGAAGTTGATGCCCTTAAAACCTTTGGTATTTCATATATTGATTTTCTTGTTGCACCACGAGTGATAGCACTCACCCTCATGACGCCTTTGCTGACTTTATATGCGAATATTCTTGGTATGTTCGGTGGTTATATTGTTGGTATTTTAATGCTTGATATTTCCTCAACGCTTTATATTGAAAATACACTTATGTATCTTAAATTAAAATATCTTTGGGTTGGCTTGTTTCATGCTTTTGTTTTTGGTATAGTGATTTCAATAACCGGCTGTTATCAAGGTATTCAATGTGGGCGAAGTGCTGAGGCTGTAGGTAAGGCAACAACTTCTGCTGTTGTTGTTTCTCTTGTAGGTATTATTATTGCAACTTCAATAATTACAGTGATTTTCACTTATTTGGGCTGGTAGGAAATATGCAAGAATCTGAAAATAAAAGCGTTATCAGTGCAACTAATTTGAGCATTGGCTATGGTTCAAAATTTGTACAAAGAAATTTAGATTTTGAAATACAAAAAGAATCTGTTTTTATTATTATGGGCGGCTCAGGTTGCGGTAAAAGCACTTTATTACGTACTTTGATAGGGCTTAATCCTCCTTTGAAAGGTTCTGTTTTTTATGCCGGTGAAAACTTTTGGGAAATGCAAAAAATAGAAAGAAATGAGCAACTTAAAAAAATTGGTGTGCTTTTTCAACAAGGCGCACTTTGGTCATCACGCACCTTAGAAGAAAACATAACCATGCCTTTGGCTTTATATAACAACGGCTTGTATTCACAAAAAGACATGAAAGAAATTGCCAGCCTAAAACTTGCCTTGGTGGGTTTGGCAGGCTTTGAAGATTATTATCCTTCTGAAATAAGCGGCGGAATGAGGAAAAGGGCAGGGCTTGCACGCGCACTTGCACTTGATCCTGAAATAGTTTTTTTTGATGAACCTTCAGCCGGGCTTGATCCTATTTCTGCAACCTTACTTGATAGGCTTATCCTTGAATTGAGAGATAGCCTTGGTATGACAGTGGCTGTTGTAACTCATGAATTAGCAAGTATTTTTGCCATAGGCACAGATTCAATCTTTTTAGATGCAGAAACAAAAACCCAACTAGCAAAAGGAAACCCTCATGAACTGCTTAAGCATGGCCCTGATACAGTTAGATTTTTCCTTGCTCGTGGTGAAGAAAAATAAGTTGGCAAATTGTTTTAAGGAAATTAAATTATGACAGAAAAAATAAAGAAAAAATTAGTCGGCTTTTTTGTGCTTGGGGCAGTTATTATTCTGATTATTGCACTTATGCTTTTAGGCAGCGGAACCCTATTTAAAGATTCGTTTAGATTTGTTTGTTATTTTACAAGCTCTTTGAAGGGGCTTAATGTTGGTTCTTATGTGCTTTTTCATGGTGTTCGTGTTGGCAGAGTTACAAATATATATATAGTTTCAGGAACAGGTTCAGAAGAATATTCAACCCCTGTTGTTATTGAAATTGATAAAGACTTGATGTTCAATTCCAGTGAACATAACACTTTTTTCACTCAAGATGATGCCGATGAAGTGATGCGTGAACATGTGAGAAATGGGCTAAGAGCACAACTTGGCACTCAATCAATGCTTACAGGGCAGCTTTCTGTTGAGTTGAATGTGCTGAGCGAGCATGAAAATAAAATAGATGTCAGAGCTTTACCTACTTATGATGATCTTATGCAAATTCCTACTATTGAAACACCACTAGAGGCAATTATTAACCAAATTACTAATATTCCTTTTAAAGATATGATGGAAGCAACGCATAGTTTGTTTGCCGAACTAAATAAAACCTTAGAAACTATAAATCAATATCTTAATGGCGGTGAAATTTCTCAATTTCTTGCCGCATACACATCTTTGGCAGATAATGCAAATAAGCAAATTTCAGAACTTGGAAGCCTTAAAACTGATATTCAAGCACTGCTTATAAGTCTTGCTGATACTTCTATATCGGTTGAAAGCCTTGTGGCTGAAAATAAAAATGAAATTACAAGCTTATTGAAATCATTTACAGACTTATCTGTAAAAGCTAATCTTTTTGTTACAGATATTGCAGCAATAGCTAAAGAAGATTCACCTGCTATGATTGAGCTATCAAGAACTATGCAAGCTTTGCAAAATGCAAGTATATCTATTGCTGAACTGGCTAACCTTTTAGAAATTAAGCCAGATGCACTTATATTTGGAAAATAAAGGTATAAATAATAATGCAAATACGCAGACGAGAATTTTCCTTTTGGGAAAGAGTTAAAAGATTTGGAAGATTTCTTTATTTTAAAGTAATAAGAATTCCTGCAACTCCTGAAGTGATAGCACGTGGGTTAAGTGTGGGTGTTTTTGCAGGTCTATTACCTATTCTTCCTGTTCAAACCATAGCAGCTGTTTGTCTTGCCATTATTTTTAGTGGCAGTAAAATTGCAGCTGCAGCCGGAACATGGGTTTCAAACCCTTTGAATTATGTGCCTTTATATTTTTCTTATTATTATGTTGGGGTTCGCTTGCTTCCATATAACCCAAGCTATACTGAAGGGCGCGACGGTAGCCAAATTCTTGAAATGTATTCGACTAATTTTGAGTTTTTTGCTGTAATGATGACAGGGGGTTTTGTAATAGCCCTGCCCTCAGCTCTGATTTCTTATTTTGTTTTTGTGCGTATGATTCGCCTGTATCAAAATAAAAGAAAAGAAAGAATAAAGAAAAGAGAGCTTTCTAAAATACAAACATTTCAAGAAAGCCTTAAAAAATAATCAGCTTTTGTTTATAAGCCGCCGGGATAGGGGAATGAATCTCTGCCTTGAAAAAAAACAGAACGCCCTTCTAAGAAGTTTGAATCTTCACTTCTTCTAAAAACAATTGGTTCTTCATTCTCTTCTTTTTCTGTTGTTTGGCTTGAAAAACGTAAGCTTTCTTGTTCTTCATTTGAAGAACTTTCTTTTGTGTTTTCTGCTAAAGTAGGGCTTGTACTTTCTTGTTTGGCACAAGCAATCATAGAAAAGCAGAGAATAAGGCAAAATAGAATATGGCTTGTTTGTTTGAGTGTAATCATAGAAGATAGTCCTTATTTTTTTATAAGCTCTAAGATGTATTCTGCTGAAATATTATATTTTTGTCTTAGAAATTCAGTTTTACCGTGCTCGATAAACTGATCTGGCAAGGCAACTCTTTCAATATCAAGTTTTTGAATTTGTTTTGTATCAGTATAATATTCCAAAATAGCAGAAGAGAAGCCGCCAATTTCAGTGTTTTCTTCACAAATTATTATTTTTTTATAATTTGTCGCAATTTCATCTAATTGTTTTGTAGGCAAAGGTTTTACCCAACGAGCATTAAAAACAGGTGTGATTTTTTCAGCTTCAGCACAGTGTAAAGAACTGGCTACTAATGCTAAATTTACGCTTGATCCTATGGCTATGATACAAGTGTCAGAGTGCTGTTCTTTTGTATATAGGCAATGTGAGCTGCTTTTATGTTCTTGAATATATTGAATATTTTGCAAGTCTTTATTAAGTAAACAATTTTCAGGATAAAGGAATTCACCTTCACCTAAAGGAAAAAGAGTGTAATCAGTTCTTGTGGAAAGTGCTAATCTGTTTTTTCCTTTTGGATAGCGCAAAGTAGCAGGTGCTTTAAGTTCAAGTGCTGTAGCTAAGCAGGAAAGGAAATCATAAGGGCTTGAAGGAACTAAAATATGCATGTTAGGCACAGTTCTTAAAAAACTTAAGTCAAAAATTCCGTGGTGGGTTGCCCCATCTTCACCAACTAAGCCTGCTCGATCAAGGCAAAGCACAACAGGAAGATTTTGCAAACATACATCATGTATTATTTGATCATAAGCTCTTTGCATAAATGTGGAATAAAGAGCAACAATGGGTTTAAAGCCGTTGCTTGCAAGCCCCGCAGCAAAAGTGATGGCATGCTGTTCACAAATTCCCACATCAATACATCTATCAGGATATTTTTTTGCAAATTGTGAAAGCCCAGTGCCTTCAGTCATTGCAGCTGTAATAGTAAGAATTTTATCGTCTTTATCAGCAAGAACAGAAAGGGCGTGCGTAAAAGCTTGGGTTGGAGTTGAATATGTTCTTATTTCGTCGCTTGGCGGAATAAGCCCTGTTTCAGGCTCAAAAGAAGAAACAGCATGAAAGAATGATGGCCGAATTTCTGCAGGTTTATAACCTTTACCTTTAATAGTTTTTATATGTAATAAAACAGGTTGGTTGAGCTTTTGAGCAGAGATTGCTTTTTCTAAGTGGGCAGAAAGATCTTTGATGCTATGTCCATCAACAGGGCCGATATAGTTGAAATCAAAGGCTTCAAATAAAGATCCGGGCGTAAAGAAAGATTTAAAAGACTGCTCGCCTTTTTTAAAAAAATTCAAAAGTTTTTTGCCAAAACTTGGGTGATTGTAGCAAAAATCTCTAATTTTTTTCTTGATATTTAAAACCCAGTTATTTGAAAGATTAGAAGATATGAATTGAGAAAGAGCACCTACATTAGGTGATATAGACATATGATTGTCATTCAAAATAACAATAAGCTGTTTTTTTAGTTCGCCGGCATGGTTTAATGCTTCATAAGCCATTCCGCCTGTTAAAGCACCATCGCCTATCACTGCTATAACATGATTATTTTCATTTTTTAAATCTCTGGCATATGCTTTTCCTAAAGCTGCAGAAATTGAAACCGAAGCATGGCCTGCTATAAAATGATCGTATTTACTTTCTTTGGGATTTGAAAAACCTGATATGCCATTATGCGTGCGTAATGTATGAAAATTTTTATATCTTCCTGTAAGGATTTTCCATGCATAGGACTGATGCCCTACATCCCAAATAACCTGATCTTTATTAGGGTCAAAAATCGAAAGCAAGGCAATAGTAAGTTCGACCGTCCCTAAAGACGGTGCTAAGTGTCCACCGTTTTGAGAGACAGTTTCGATAATTTTCTCTCTCACTTCTTTGGCAAGTTCTTCTTTTTCCACAGTGCTAAAATTTTTTATGCTTCCAGGGAAAATATTTTCTTCTAATAGCCTATACATTTTATTTTGTTCTTTTTGTAAGTGATTGTAATAAATTCGTTAAAATTTCAATGCAGTGAAGTGCAGTTTCGTTTTTATGCATGGCAGCGCTTTTCCACCCATCAAGAATCTTTTGTGAAGTATCAATATATACTAATGCTTTATTTCTTGCTTCGTCAAGGCCTAAAAGGCTTACCCATGTTGTTTTTTCTAATGCTAAATCTGAACCTTGTGGCTTACCCATAATTTTTGCATCGCCAATTATATCCAAAATATCGTCAGTGATTTGAAAAGCTATTCCAAAATTAATGGCAAATTCTTTACATTCATTGGCAAATAAACTATCGGTATTATAAAGTATTGTGGGAAGATAGCAGGAAGCAAGCAATAAATCACCGGTTTTTCTGCTATTCATTTCTTGTAAAAGTTTTAATTCATCATTATCAGATGTATGCAAAGATTTTTTTTCCATTGCTAAATCAAGGATTTGCCCTGCAATCATCCCTTCAGAGCCTGCACATTTTGATAAAAAAGTGATAGCCTTTAAAATATTTTCCGCAGGAAAGTTTGCTTTCGTGCACAGATTAAAAGCATCTGTTAAAAGTGCATCACCTGCCAAGATTGCAGTAGCTTCATCATAGGCTTTGTGGCAAGTTGGCTTTCCGCGCCTCAAGTCGTCATTATCCATAGCCGGCAAATCATCGTGAACGAGGGAATAAGTATGTATCATTTCTATCGCAGCAGCAATGGGTAATATATCATTTTTATTGAATAAAGTATTAGTTTTATAGGCTGAAATTTCTGCTAAAAGAATGCACAGAAGCGGGCGTATGCGTTTTCCGCCTGCAAGTAATGTGTAGTTTAAGGCAGAAAGAAAGGAAGTGCTTCTAATATTTTGTGAATATTCTTTTTTGTCAATAGGATAGATTGAAGCCAAATAAGCTTCTATTGTGTTGAGTGCATTTGATGTATAGTCTTGTAAATTTTTGTTTTCTTCTTGCATTGTATGCCTTTTATTCAATTATACTAAAGTCTTTAAATTCATTTTCCTGCAAAATTTTTATTTCATGCTTTGCTTTTTCCAAAAGTTCTTGTGAAGCTTTTGCTTGCAAAACACCTTCTTTATAAAGTTTTAAGCTTTCTTCGAGAGGGGTATCAGGTTTTTCAAGTTTTTCAATGATTTCTTGCAAACGCAACACTCTTTCTTCAAAGGAGAGTTCTTCTTTTTTCTTACTTGGCATTTTCTTAACCTATTTGAATAAATTTATTTTGTTTTGGGGAATAAGGGCATGGAATCAATGCTGATTCCTTGAAGAGTAAGGCTTAGGTGAAGGTGAGGGCCTGTGGATCTTCCGGTTGAGCCCACTTTTCCTACTTCTTGCCCAGCTTGAACAAAATCACCTTTTTTTACGCTGATATCGCTCATATGCCCATAAATAGAATAAACACCTTGCCCGTGGTCAAGGTAAACAACATTTCCAATATAGTATTGTAATTCAGCGGTTGCCACAATTCCGTCAGCAACAGCATAAATGGGTGAACCCATTGCTCCGCGAAAATCAACACCGCGATGAATAGATTGCAAAGAATTATTATAAACACGCTGCACGCCGTATTCTGACGTTACTATTCCGGGCACAGGGCGGATAAGTTCGTCTTGAATTGTATTTGCCATTGTGTGGGTAGCTAAAACTTTTCTATTGCTTGCTCTGTCTTTTTCAATTTGATCCTGAACTTCTTGTGGTGGTTTAACATAATTTGGGGCAACGCTTAAAGTGCTTTTTCTAAAATTTTTTTTAATTGGCATAATTTCTTTATTCACAGTTTCATTACCAAAGAAAATTGCCAAAGGCTGAGGTGTTTTTGCATCTATAGGCATAGCAAGAAGAATTTCAACTTCTTTATGCCTACCATGCTCTTCAAGGTAAAGAGGAATATATTTATCTTGCCACAATAGAGTTATTTTATGGTATTCATTGCCTAAATGTGGAATAGAAAGTTTGAAAGCTGTTCCTTGATCAGCTTTTTGCGGCACAATTATTTCAGGAGCTGCAAAGGCAAAAATGCTTGTTTCTAAAACAAAAAAGCATGCCATGAATATTGAAAAAATATTTTTTCTTAGTTTTATTATCATAATTTTCAAGCCTTTATTATTTAAATTTTTCTATATGCGAAACTTCTAAAAGAGTTTTTCCATCTTTAAATTCAAGCATAATTTTCTTTATTATTTCATTTTTAATACAGGAAACTTGTGAGGAAGTCAAAAGCTTTGGATTATTTTGCTCATCAAGTTCATAAGCCAATGTATATCCTTTTTCTAAGGGCATATAAGGGTTGTGCGCTTCAAGTAAAGCCTGCAAATGGTCAATTTTATATGATTTTTTATCAATAATTTTTTCAGCAAAAGGAAGAAGTTTTCGCACTTGGTATGAATGAAGCCTTTCTTTTTCCAAAACAAAGGAGCTTGCTGCATGCAAATTTTTAATTTTTTGTTTGAGCTTCTCTTCTTGTAGATTAAGCTTGTTTAATGGGGAAAGCATGTTCAAATGCTTCGCTTTAAATGCTAATTTTTCAGCTTTTCTTTGCAGGGAATTTTTAAAAAGGATTTTGATATTTTCTTCCAATTCATCAATTTCTTGCACATAGATTTCTCTTTCTTTCCACAAATAGCTCACAACATGTGAGGGTGTTGCGGCAGAAACATCGGCAACAAAGTCGGCGATGCTTGTATCAACTTGATGGCCAATACCTGTAATTACCGGAATTTTCGATTCAAAAATTGCTTTTGCAACCTCTTCTTCATTAAAAGCCCACAAATCTTCAAGTGAGCCACCGCCGCGGATAAGAACAATAACTTCTGCCCAATTTTCTTTGTGCACTTGCCGAAATGCTTGTACTATAGAAGGTATAGCTTCAGCCCCTTGTACGGCAATAGGATAGATATGAATTTTGCTTGAAAGCCCATATTGGCTTGCAATGCGACAAAAATCGTGGATTACAGCACCTTGAGGTGAGGTGAGCACTGCAATTTTTCTTGGGTTTTTAGGCAGAGCTTTTTTATGCTCTTGATTGAACCAGCCTAAAGAAAGAAGTTTTTTCTTTAACTTTTCAAATGCCTTATGAAGGTTGCCTTGCCCAAGCTCTTCAGCCCTGTCCACAATGAATTGATAGGCACCACGTGGAGGATAGACATTTAGAGAACCTGAAAAAAGCATTTCTGATCCATGTTCTAAACTTTTTGCTAAAGAAGGAATTGCTTCTTCAAAAACTTCGCCGGTAAGTGGATCAAAAGTCAAGTCATTTTGCTGGTTTTTATACCAAACACAAGGCAAGAGTGCATGTTCATCTTTCAAAGAAAAATAAATATGCCCAGAACTAGCCCTTGTGAGATTTGTTATTTCACCCTTTACCCAAATATAAGGGAAAGTGTGTTCTAACGTTCTTTTAATGACTTGGGTCAGTTCAGATACGGAATGAACACGTTGCCTTGAACCTTCTTGATTTTCTTGCCTAATTTGTTCTTCATACATCTAGAATAAATCCACTATTTCCATGTATCTAAAACTGAATTGTAGTAGGATTCAAAATTATCTGTGAAAGATGTGGCTTCAAGACTTTGTTTTTCATTTGTTTTGCGGTTTTTCACTTCAATAGTATTGTTTTTAAGATTTTTTGAACCAATAACAATCTGTACAGGAATACCAATTAAATCAGCATCTTTAAACTTGATGCCTGCACGTTCTTTTCTTTCATCGTATAAAACATCATAGCCTTTTGAAGTGAGATAAGCATAAATTTCTTCGGCTTTTTGATTAACTTCTTCATTGTCTATATCAAGGTTTAGAAGGGCAATATCAAAAGGAGCAAGTGGTGGAGGGAAGGCAATGCCGTAATCATCATGGTTTTGTTCAATGCAGGCAGCCACAACACGTGAAACACCTATGCCATAACAGCCCATAATCATAAGATTTTCTTGTCCGTTCTCATCAATGTATT
>CAYJHJ010000017.1:0-21582 GCA_964370095.1 uncultured Desulfovibrionaceae bacterium
TTGTCAAGGTTTCACCAACTTCTAAAGAAGTATTGGTAACATCGTCTTCAATACCTACTGTGAAGTGGTTTTTAGGAGCCATAGAAAGCATGTTATCAAACACAGCTTTTGCCATTGCAGGTGTAAATTCTTTTGAACCTAAACCATAACGGCCGCCAACGATTGATGGCATTGTGTTTGCTTCAGCAAATGCAGTTACAACATCTAAGTATAAAGGATCGCCAAGAGCACCTGCTTCTTTTGTTCTGTCAAGCACAGTAATTGTTTGTGCTGTTGCAGGAATAGCTTGAAGAAGATATTCTGCGGCAAATGGACGATATAAACGAACTTTTACAACACCAACGCGCTCGCCTTGAGCATTGAGGAAATCTACTACTTCTTCAATGGTTTCGCAAGCTGAGCCCATAGCAATGATAATTCTGTCAGCTTCTTTATGGCCATAATAATCATATAATTTATAAGAGCGGCCTGTGATTGATTGAACGCGTTTCATTGCATCTAAAACAATGCCGGGAACTTGTTCATAGAAAGGATTTGCTCTTTCACGGCCTTGGAAATAAATATCAGGGTTTTGTGCAGTTCCTCTTTGGTGAGGGTGTTCAGGATTCATAGCACGATCTCTGAATTCTTGCACTCTTTCCCAGTTTACAACTTTAGCCATGTCTTCATAATCAATCACTTCAATTTTTTGAATTTCGTGTGAAGTGCGGAAGCCATCAAAGAAATGGCAGAAAGGTACAGAAGAATCAATAGCAGCAAGGTGAGCCACTAAAGCCATATCCATTGCTTCTTGAGGTGAGTTTGATGCCAAGAAAGAAAAACCTGTTTGGCGGGCAGCCATAACATCTTGATGATCTCCAAAAATTGAAAGTGCGTGTGCAGCAATGGCACGGGCAGAAACATGGAAAACAGCAGGAAGAAGTTCGCCTGCAATTTTATACATGTTTGGAATCATCAACAATAAACCTTGTGAGGCTGTGAAAGTTGTTGTGAGAGCACCGCCTGCCAATGAACCATGCACAGCGCCCGCAGCACCTGCTTCTGATTGCATTTCACGTATTGCAAGCACTTGACCCATAAGGTTTTTTCTGCCTTGTGAAGCCCATTCATCTGCAAGTTCACCCATTGTTGATGAAGGTGTGATTGGATAGATTGCACTCACATCACTCAAAGCATAAGCTACGTGTGCGGTTGCTGTGTTGCCGTCCATAGTTTTCCATTTTTTGGCCATAGTTATTCTCCTTTTCCCTTATGTCCAAAGGGGGATTATAGAACAAATTTTAATAAATTTAAAATTCAATTGCTAAGATTTTTAATATTATGAAACGAACTGTTAAATACTTTAAGCATATTTTTAAATATTTGTCCAGTATATTTTTTTGAGATTTTTGAACAGATTTAGTTATAATCAGCCTTTATCGCTAAATTGAGCGCTCAATGAATTTTTGAAAAAAGTTTTTTTCAGCCTAAAAATCCTGTTGAAAATTGTTTTTATCGCTTGTGAAAGACTTGACAAGATAAAAAGTATGCACTAGCTTGACATTCTTTATATAGATTCCTATGTTTTGCATACGAAATCCTAACTGTGAATTTTGTGTAGAAATGCTTGTTCGCTAAAGCCTTAATTCGCTGCATACACATTTTCTTATACTTGACATCTACTAAAGTATGCACTAGCTTACCTTTGTAAATCGGATAAAATTGGAAAAAATATGTCAAAAAACTTAATAATAGTTGAGTCTCCTGCAAAAGTGAAGACCATCAAGAAATTTCTTGGTTCAGAATATACTGTACAGGCAAGTGTAGGGCATATCCGTGATTTGCCCAAAAAATCTTTGGGTGTTGATGAAGCTGATGAGTTTCAGCCACAATATGAAACTATTGTAGGCAAAGAAAAAGTTGTGAAAGACTTGCAAACAGCTGCAGCAAAAGCAGAAATCGTTTTCCTTGCTCCCGATCCCGATCGTGAAGGTGAGGCTATTGCTTGGCATATTGCTGAAAGTATTAAAGGTAAAGCCAAAGATATTCGCCGTATTCAGTTTAACGAAATCACATCAAAAGCTGTTAAAGAAGCTTTAAAAAAACCACGTGAAATCAACACAAATTTATTTGAAGCACAGCAAGCCCGCCGTGTTTTGGATAGGCTTGTGGGTTATAAAATATCTCCTTTATTATGGAAAACAGTAAAAAGAGGAATTTCAGCAGGAAGGGTGCAATCCGTTGCTTTGAAATTAATTGTTGATAGAGAAGAAGAAAGAAAAGCTTTTCAATCAGAAGAATACTGGAATTTTAAAGCCCTTTTGCAAAAAGAAGACAAATCGCCTGCTTTTAAATCAGAACTTCATAAAATAAATAATAAAAAAGCACATGTGCCAAATGAAGAAGCAGCACTTGCTTTAGAAAAAGAGATAAAGCAAAGTGATTGGATTGTTGCACAGGTTGAAGAAAAAGAGCGTTCACGCTCTGCCCCTCCTCCATTTATCACTTCTACATTGCAGCAAATTGCAAACCAAAGATTGAATTTTGCGGCAAAACGCACCATGCAAACAGCACAAAAACTTTATGAAGGTATTGACCTGGCAGACAGAGGAACAACAGCTCTTATCACTTATATGCGTACTGATTCTGTGCGAATTGCCACAGAAGCTAGGGCTGACGCACTTGATTTTATTGAAAAAAATTATGGTGCGGACTATCTTGGCGGAAAAGGCAAAGGCAATGTGTTTAAAAGTAAAAATGCCGCACAAGACGCACACGAAGCTATACGCCCTATTGATGTTTCAATCACTCCTGATTCTGTGCGTAAAGATTTATCAGACGATCAATATAAAATCTATAATTTGATATGGTCAAGATTTGTTTCAAGCCAAATGGCACCTGCAAGATTTCATGATACAAATGTTTTGATTGATTGTGGTTCAACGCAATGGAAATCAAAGGGGCAAAGAATTTTATTCCCCGGATTTTTAACATTAGCTCCAAAAAGCTCTTCTGATGACGACACTTTATTGCCGCCTTTAAATGAAAAAGAAAATCTTTTATTAAAGGAAATGACAAAAGAGCAAAAATTCACACAGCCACCAAGCAGATATACAGAAGCTTCACTTGTAAAAGAATTGGAAGAATTGGGCATTGGGCGTCCTTCAACTTATGCAACCATTATTTCCACTTTGCAAGACAGAGAATATGTTCGCTTGCTTGAAAAAGCCTTTAGCCCGACTGACTTGGGAATGGTTGTTGTTGAGCAGCTAAACACAAACTTCCCTAAACTTATGGACGTTGGTTTCACGGCTGAAATGGAAACAAATCTTGATAAAGTTGCCGAAGGGAATGAAGCTTGGGTGAAACTTTTATCTGACTTTTCTAAAGACTTTAACCCTGCCTTAGAAGCTGCTACAAAAAGTATGACCCAGATGAAGCAGGGCATTGAAACAGATCTTATTTGCCCTGAATGTGGGCAACCTTTAGTGATTAAATTTGGTAAAGCAGGTGAATTCATTGCTTGTTCAGCTTATCCTAAATGCTCTTTCACTTCAAACTTCACAAGAGACGAAGACGGAAAAATTCAGCTCTTAGAAAGAGAAAAACCACAAATTCAAGTTATGGGAGCATGCCCTAAATGTGAAAGTGATGTGGTTTTGAAAAAATCACGCACAGGTTCACGCTTCTTGGCTTGTTCCGCCTATCCTAAATGTGATTACACAGCTTCATACTCCACAGGGGTAAAATGCCCTAAATGTGCTGATGGCGAATTGGTTGAAAAATCAAGCAAGAGGGGCAAAATTTTCTATGGTTGTTCAAGCTATCCTAAGTGTGATTATGCTTCATGGAATGAGCCGACTACAGAGGCATGCGATGTTTGCCAATCACCGATAACATTCATAAAACAAAGCCGTTCATCAAAGCAACGTATCTGCACAGAATGTGGTAAAGCAGAAGATATTTAATTTTTATAAGGTGTTTTTATGAGTTTAAAAGCAAAATGCCAAGAGGCAAAAGATAAAGTTTTAGAAAAATGGTTGGCGGATTTCTTCAAGCACTATGGAATTGATGCCCAAGGCGTAAGCCGAACTGTGGACGATCGTTTTATGAATCCCGTTGGTTTTGTGGTGAAAAATGCCACAAAAATTCTTTTTTCAGCTGTGATAGGTGAAGAAATCGAGCGTGAAGAAGTGCAAAAGCAAGTATATGAACTTATGCGAATTCAAGCAATTCAGCAATTAAGCCCTGCACAAGCACATCTGCCTTTTATTGCCTTAAAAGAACATCTTTTTCAGCTTTTAAATTCAGATTTAAATGGTAAAGAAAATTTCTTAGAATTTAAAACTATGACAGATAGGGTTGACACTCTTATGCTTATGGCTTTTGATGTTTTTATGCAAGACAAAGAAGTGCTTTATAGAGTGCGTGTGCAAGAATTGAAAAATGCGCAGGCTCAAATTTTGCGTTTTGCTCAATCTAAAGGTTATCCTGCATCATAAAATATGGCACTCAGAAAAGAAAAAATTCAAGAGCCTGCAAATTATTCTTCTTGTCTGTATATTGAGATAGATCCCTCACAAGTTGGCATGTTTCGTTTTTTGCTTGAAGCTTACGATAATCTTGCTTTGTTTACAGTGCTTGATAAATATAAGGCAATATTAAAGGTTTTTTATTCACCACATCAAGAAAAAGAAGTGCGTGAACGCCTTAAAGATATGACTTCAATAGTTGATTTTCAATTTATTTCTGTATAGTATAATTTAAATTTTCTAATAAATGTATGTCAAATGCACCTTTTCGTATAAGGTGTATTTTTTTTTCTTCTTTTACTTTTATAATAGTAGAGGGAAGTCCACCTTGTGGCTTTTCGTCATGTTCTAAAATAAAATCTATATCTAAATTATTATCCACTTCATAAGAGAATTGAGCCGGCTTTTCACCGCTTTTATTTGCAGACGTGGAAATTATAGGAGCATCAACTTTTTTCATAAGCTCTATAACAGCTTTGTGTGGGCTTTGCCTAACAACTATTGTGCTTGTATTAGCGGTGATTATAGGGCTGATATGTTCTTTTGATTTAAGAAGAAGAGAAAGAGAGCCTGCCCAAAAGTGTTGTGTTATTTCTTCTATGCTTGTAAAAATGGAGGTAGGAATATCTGCAATTTCAAGAACTTGTTTAAAATCTCTTACAATAAGTGGCAATGGCTGAGTGAGGGAACGCTCTTTGATTTCATAGATGCGTCTAAGTGCTTTTTCGTTAAAAGCAGAACAGCCAAGCCCATAATAGGTTTCAGTTGGGTAAGCAATCACTCCGCCATCTAAAAGAATTTGAGCTGCTTTATCAATATTACTATTAACAAGTATTTCTTTGTTCATGCTTTTTGATAGTTTATTTTTCAAAAAAAATCCACAAAAAAAGGAAGCCTAAAATTTTAGAGCTTCCTTAATGATAAATTATTTTTTATGCAAGCTGTGATAACACAACTTTTATAGAAAAGCTTCAATTTGAGGAATGAGCAAGGCATAGGAGATTTTTCTTGAGGGAGTTTAGTCAAACCCAAATGACCGAAAGAAAAATTTTCTATAATGATGCTCAAACTCAAATTCAAGTTTTTATTTTAGCTAAGAAGAATCTTTTTAGCTATAGCATCATTTTGTTCTGTGATAAATGGAATTCCTGTTTCAGCGGCTGTTTCTCTGTTTCCTGCCATAAGGTCTTGGCGAGAGATTTCAGCGAGTGAGAATTTACGAGCACCTGCCATGATTTGTTGAAGGCCTGAACCTAAGCGGTCAAGGTTTGTCCACATTGCAATAGCGCCGTAAGGAATATTTTTCATTTCTTCTTTGCCAAGTTTAGCAGCAATTCCGTGATAACCTGCAAAAATGCTTTCAGCAGAATCACCGATATCAGAAACAGTTTTAGGAAGTTTTTCCCAGTTGCCGCTAAGAGCTTCACGGCGTTCAGGGTGTAAAGCACCTTCGATATTAGCACCTAAGAAGCCCGGAATCATCATTGAACGACCCATGCAGATAAGTTTGGCATAAGGAGCTGCAAGTGCAAGACCTTTAAAGATTTGGCTTGATTTAGCTAGGCCGCCACCAAGTGAAATATCAACAACTTTCTTGCCTTGTGCAGCAAGTAAAGCACAGTATTCTGCAACCTTAGCGTGAAGCAAGATTGAAGGAACACCCCAAGTTTCCATCATATCCCAAGGAGACATGCCTGTGCCGCCACCTGAACCGTCGATTGTAAGAAGGTCTAGGTTATGTTCACTGGCTAATTTGATAGCAAGAGCTAATGGCTCCATGCTGTAAGAACCTGTTTTTAATGAAATACGCTTGAAGCCAAGACCACGAAGGTATGCTACTTGATCGCCAAAGTCTTTGGCAACTTCGCAAGCTGAAGTAAGGCCGGTGTAGCCTAAGCGTGAGTGGCGAGCAAAGTGGTGAACAGCTCCTGCTTTGTAAGCAGCTTCAGTTTCAGCAAGTGTAGGATCAGGATCAACAAGGTAACCACGGTTGTGAAGGAATTTAGCGTATTCAATGTCTGAAACTTGAATTTCACCACCGATGTTTTTAGCACCTTGACCCCATTTGAGTTCAATAATAATTTTATCTGCATATTTTTCAGCTAAATATTCGGCAACACCATTACGTGTATCTTCAACATTCATTTGAACAATAAGCGCACCATAACCGTCATAATAACGAAGATAGCCATCGATACGGCGCTCAAGTTCAGGTGCTTTTACGATTTTGCCGTTTTTGATTTCAGCTTGTTTGTCAACACCAACAACGTTTTCACCGATAACAACAGGCACACCGCAAATAGCACAGCCTGTAGCAAATGAATTCCAGTATTTAGCAGCAATAAAGGTTGAACCTAAAGCACCGGTCATAACAGGATAACGGCTTTTAGTGATAACTTCATTACCAAAGCTTGTTTCAACAGATACATCTGTGAATAAAGTGTTGCCAGCTTTTGCTTTTTCGCTGTCAGCACCTTTAGCACCGTAAAGGTTACCATCTATGCGTAAAGAGCTGTAAGAAACACCTTCCGCTACAGTACTTGCAGCACCTGCAGTTGTTAAGCCAAAATCTCTTGGATAAAGAAGCTGTCTGCCAAGCATAGAGCCAAGCCAAGTTTCACATTTGCCGGCACAATCTGCACGGCAAAGTGTGCAAAGTCCAGATTCACAAGGTGTGCCACGGTTGGTTGTGGCAAGTACGTCGTTAGACTTAGTCCATTGAGTCATGAGAGTAATCCCCTTATTTACAAATTTGTATAAAAAATATAAATAAACATTATTCTATAACGGAAAATAATGCAAGTCTTTTTTAGTTTACAATTTTGTAAAATAATTTTCAGAAAATATTTTCTCTGCCCGTAACAAAGACTTGACAATTCTGAGAACATGGCACAAGGTAAAAAGGATTTAACAATATATGTACTTTTACATAAGGAGATATAATGTCAGAAGAACTTTTTGACAATTCTGTGCTCTTTGCAAAAAAACTTCTAAAAGCACTTTGTTTTGAGCAATACTTACGCTTCTTTTTCTTGGATATAGATGATGATGCTGACTTTGATGAGCCGGCTATATTAAATGTGCCAAGTGAAGTTGTGGATGAAATTAAAAAAAATAATCCTAAGCTTGTGCCTTTGTTGGAAGCTTTGCAGGGTAAAGCCATTACTTTTGAGCAATCAAGAGCTGCTGTTATCGATGAAACTGCTTATCTTATGGGTGTTGACCCATCAAATAAAGCTTATAGAGCCATGGTAGCAGAAATTTCTGTGAGCGAATTTTTTCAAGATGAGCTTTTGGAATTTCACTCTTGGGTGGGTGAAATGGATGAAACCCAAGATTATACACTTAGAATTCCTTTTCACGAGTGGATTTCAGCCTATCGTGAATGGCGTGAAAATTTAGATAATTAATTATTTTTATAATTACTTTTTTGCTTTATCTCTTCTTACTTAGAAGTTATTTATATGTTTGAAAAAAATCCCCGTAAAGCTCTTGTTTTAGGCATAACAACTATCCTTTTATGGTCAACGGTTGCCACGGCCTCTTCTTATGCTATGCAATTTTTTATGCCTATGCAAATGATTTCAATAGGGCTAACTCTTTCTTCAATTCTTCTTGCTTTTTATTTGCTTGCAAAAGGTGAGTTTTCAGAAATTAGAAAAATAAGAAGAAAAGACATTGTCAATGTTTGCCTGCAAGGCTCTGTTTTATTTGGCTATTACTTTTTTTATTTCAATGCATATGCCTATTTGCCGGCACAGATTGCTTCACCTATAAATATTACTTGGGCTTTTGTACTTGTATTTTTTAATGCGTGGTTTTACAAAGAAAAAATTGCCAAAGGTGAGTTTGTAGGCATGTTTTTGGCATATATAGGAGTTGTGATAATTACCGTAGGTGGCAGTCAATCAAGTGAGCTAAGTGCAAGGGTGCACCCAATAGGGATTGCTTCAGGAATAATCAATACATTCTTTTTTGCGATGTATTGGATGGTGAATAAAAAATCTGAAATAAGCCCAACGCTTTCTTTGTGCCTTGGTTTTTTTGTTGCGGGCATTTGGGGCCTTGCTTCTTTAGTTTTCACGCAACCCTCTTTTTCAGGCATTCCACATATGGCGTGGTTTGCACTGTTTTACTTGACAATATTTGAATGGTCTGTTCCTTATATTACATGGGGGCTGGCTTTGAGGTTGACAAATTCAGTGCCAACAATTTCTTCACTGTCATTTTTTATACCATTTTTGGCGCTTACATGGGTTTCAATTATTTTAGATGAAAAAATTCTCATAAGCACACTTGGTGGATTAATCCTGATTGTAGGCGGAACTGTTGTTTTGCAGAAATTTAAAAAAACTCACAATTAGACAAGTGTAAATTTTTAAAAATTAAAGCTTGATTTTTTTTATAGAAAAGGTTACATAGCCTTATTCAAGATTAAATTTTGACTTTGGGGGATTGCAATGGCTGCAGGATTACCGGAAACCGTCCTATTTGCGAAATTGGCAAATTTATATAAGATAGACTTCGCAGGCGATGAATTAACTATAGTTCATGTTTTCTATACATGGCTTGGTTTAGCTATTTTAGCCGGCGTTGGCTTTGTTGTTAAAAAGAACGTGCACATGGTGCCCGGAAAGCTGCAATCAATGTTTGAATTCCTGGTGGAGACGATGGAGAATTTCACCGTCGAAAATATAGGCGAGAAGGGGCGAAGGTTTGTTCCACTTCTAGCCGGGATTTTTATTTATATCCTTACTATGAACCTTTTAGGTCTTGTTCCGGGTTGTGATGCTCCAACCGCAAACTTAAATACAACTGCGGCCATGGCTGTTTGTGTTTTTATCTACTACAATTATATTGGTATCAAAACACACGGAGCTCACTATATTAAACATTTCACGGGATCAAACAAAGCTCTTATGCCTTTAATGCTTCCACTTGAAATAATTTCACATGTTGCCCGCCCTCTTTCACTTACCCTTCGTTTATTCGGTAACATTTTTGGTGAAGAAATCACACTTATAATTTTCTTTAGCTTTGGCGCTTCTATTTATGTGGCTGCCTTAGTTGGAACAGTGCCTTTATATTTCTTGTTTATGCTTGCTAAAACTTTACAAGCTTTCATCTTCTTTATCTTAACAATGATTTATATTAAAGGTTCGCTTGAGCACGCACACTAAAATCACTTCTTTTGCTTTTGGCTCGTCAAAAGTAAAAATAATTCGATTTTGAAAACACAAATTGTGGGGAATGGCCATCTGGTCAAAATTATATAACTACTTTTAGGAGTATACTATTATGCGTAAATTGGTTCTTATCGTTCTTAACACTGTTGCTTTTGTTGCTGTAGCAAGCATGGCTTTTGCTGCTGAAATCACCGGCGTTGCTGTTGGTCTTTCAACTATCGGTATGACAGTAGGTATGGCTTTAGCAGCAGCAGGTTGCGGTCTTGCACAAGGTATTGCAATTAAAGCAGCTTGTGAAGGTACATCACGTAACCCAGACGCAAGTGGGCAAATTTCACAATCATTGATTCTTGGTCTTGCATTTATCGAATCACTTTGTATTTATGCTTTGCTTGTAAACCTTATCTTGCTCTTCGCTAACCCATTTTTAGCTTAGTTTAAAATTATTAAACCTTGGAAGATATAATTCTTTCAAGGTTTTTTTACAAAATGTCTTGTGAAAATAATCATTTACCAAGTGAGTTAAAATGAATAATTTAAAAAATGAACGCATACCGAGAGCAACTTTACTCCGTTTAGCAACCTATACACAAGTACTTGAGCATTTAAAAAAAGAAGGTGTTCAAATTATTGCTTCAGACCCTCTTGCCCAAGCCTGTGAAGTTAATGCTTCACAAGTAAGAAAGGACTTAGCCTATTTTGGTGAATTCGGAGTAAGAGGTGTTGGTTACTATGTGTCATTTTTGCTTGATGCAATTAAAGCTTGTCTGCATGCAAACCGTGTGTGGAATGCCTGCCTGATAGGTGTTGGAAACATGGGGCGTGCTCTTATCCATCATCAAGATTTCAGAAATAGAGGGATACATTTAATTGCTGCCTTTGATTGTGATCCTTTTAAAATTGGTGAAAATGTCTATGGACTTGAAGTTCGTTGCACAAAAACTTTGCCTGAGATAATACATGAAGAAAATATTGAAATAGGTATTATCACAACACCGCCTGAGCGTGCTCAGAGGGCTGCAATGCAACTTGCAGACGGCGGAATTAAAGGGATTTTAAATTTTTCATCTGCAAGAATTTCTGTGCCTGAACACGTTCAAGTAGAATATATTGACTTTTTCCACCAAATTTACACATTAACTTTCAATATTTCCACAAAATAACAAAAATTATTTTCTTGACATTTGATATAAATTTTTCTAATTTAAATAAAGTTCGCATTAATAAGGTGTTAATTATGTTTAGTCAATCATATTCATACAGCTATTATTTTATCCTAGGTGTTTATCACGGGTAGGCTGTTAGAGTTTGATTAAATTTTATTATGTGCCGCTATCCGTGAGGATAGCGGTTTTTTTTATTAACTTTTTAGGAGGACATTGTGTTAGAAGTAGGTATTTGGATTGTTTACATCCTTGTGTTTTTTACTTTGGCAAAGAAAGGCAGTAGCCATGACGCATTATCAGGCGGAAAAATTGGATTTTTTGTGCAATCGTTTGCATATATAGCCACTTATTTTTCTGCAGTTGCACTTGTTGGTTTTGGTGGTTTGGCTTATAGATATGGCTTACAAATGATGATGGTTGCATTAGGTAATGTGGTTTTTGGCATTGGTTTTGTGTATCTTTTCTTTGCATGGAGAACAAGGCAGTTGCAAACAAAATTAGCTGCTCGAACACCTGCTCAACTTCTTGCTAGAGGGCATAATGTTCCTTTTTTACGAGTTTTTCTTGGTTTTGTTTTTGCTTTATTTTTATCAATCTATGGTGCTGCAGTTATCAAGGGTGCAGCAATCATGCTTCAAAGCATAATTCCAATTTCTCTCACAATGGCAATTTGGTTATTGGTTATTATGGTTGGACTGGCTGTTATGTGGGGTGGATTGAGAGGTGTTTTACTTACAGAAGCAATGCAAGGCTGTGTTATGCTTGTAGGGATTGTTTTTTTAGTAGTTATTGTGCTTCAAGAAGTGAATGGCCCTATTGAAGGAATTAAAGCCTTAAGTGCTTTAGAGGCAACAAAATTTGCGAATAATGGCTTTACATCACTTTCATCCGGAATGGAGGGATATTTCATCTTTTCGCTAACAATAGTAACATCTATCGCTGTTTGGGGGCAACCTCAGATAATTCAAAGATTGTTTTCACTAAGTTCAAAAGAAGAAATCATGAAATCTTTGATTCTGGCAGGAACTGTTTCATTGTTTTTAGTTGGAGGTATGTATTTTATTTCTTCACTATCACGCCTTATTTTACCGCAAATAGATAACCCTGATGCTGTAATTCCGGTTTTGGTTGACATGTATCTGCCTTCTATAGCAAAGCAATTCTTTGTGCTTGCAGTTGTGTCTGCATCGCTTTCAACTTGCACAGCATTGTTTCATATAGCAAGCTCATCCCTTACTGAGGATTTAACAAACAGAAAATCAACAAAGAAAACTTGGGCTTTAGGTATTATGTTTTGCATGATTGTTTGCGGATCAACAGCAATGGTTGAGGGGCAATTTATTGCTTTAGTGCACACAAGCAGTTGGAGTGTTATCGGGGCTTCTACCCTAGTGCCTTACCTTTCTTTGATACTTTTTAAAAGTTCAAACTCAAGGGCTGCAGCCTTTTCATCTTTCTTTGGCTTTGTTTTTTGTTTGGCACATTATCTTTTATTTGCTCCCAAAACAAGAATGATTGAACTTTCAACTGAAATTCCACTTATACTGGAAGCTTGCCCTTCTTTTGTTGCCGGTTTATTCTGCTCAATAATAGTTTATCTTATTGTTGCTTTATTAACAAAGAGTAATAAAGAAGAAAATATACAATTCAACTAATATAAGCTAAATTAAATCAAAAAGCTTTCTATACACTTATGGATAGAAAGCTTTTTTTGTTTTAAAGGGAAATCAAATTATGAAACTGAGGAACCGGCTTTAACATCTTTCAATGTAGTGAGAACAGAAAGATTTGAATCATCACCGCCTGTAAGAATCATTCCTTGGGATTCAAGACCACGAATTTTTCTGGGTGCAAGATTTGTAACTACAATAAGCTGTTTTCCAACTAAATCTTCCGGCTTGATATGTTCGGCAATGCCTGAACATATTTGGCGTGGTTTTTCTTCGCCAAGATCAATTTCCATACGAAGCAATTTATCGGCATTTGGATGTTGTTCTGCAACTAAAACTGTGCCGACTTTCATTTCAACTTTTTGAAAGTCTGCAAAATCAAGATAGTTTTGTTTTTCTGTGTTTTCTTGTTTCTTTTCTTTCTTAACTTCTTTTTTCTTTTCTTCTTTTTTGGCAACTTCTTGGCGTGGAAAAAGGTTTGAAGAAGAAGCTATTTCAATATTGTCATCAAGATTAAAATCTTTTGCGATAATATTAATGAGTGTTTGACTGTCAAAGGTGTCAAAAAAAGGCTTTGCAAGTTGCTCTTGAAGTGCAGATGAAGCTTTTGGCATTACAGGATAGAGCATAAGTGCCACTTTATACATATTTTCAAGAAGAACCCTCATCACAGTTTGCAAGCGTTCAATATTATTTTCTTTTTTTAAAACCCAAGGTGCTTGTGAATCAACATATTTATTCATAGCCCTCACACTTTCCCACAAAGCATCAAGGCCCTGTGAAAAGCGGATTTCTTTAAAAAGATTTATATAATTGTGGCAAGCATTTTTGGTAAGCTCGTTAAGAGCTTTGTCGTCTTCTGTTAATTCAGTGAGTTGAGGAATTTTTGACTCAAAATATTGCTTAGTCATAGAAAGCACGCGAGAAAACAAATTTCCTAAATCATTTGATAAATCAGAATTAATGCGATTTATAAAAGCTTCATCAGTAAAGGATGCATCAGAGCCAAAGTTCATTTCACGCATAAGAAAATAGCGGAATTGATCAATGCCGATTTCTTGGCAAACGTGGTAAGGGTCAACCACATTTCCTAAAGATTTGGACATTTTAGTGTCTTTCACAAGCCAATAACCGTGAACATTTAGATGCTTGAATAAAGGAATTTCAGCTGATTTAAGCATGGTTGGCCAAAAAATTCCGTGTGGCTTTAAAATATCTTTTGCGATTAGGTGTTCAACACCTGACCATCTTTTTTCAAATTCTTTCATACTTGGTGAGTTTTCATCGGCACTATAGCCCATACCTGTAAGGTAGCTTGAAAGAGCATCAAACCATACATAACAAACATAATTATCATCAAAAGGAAGTTCAACACCCCAATCAAGACGAGATTTTGGGCGTGAAATACACAAATCTTCCAAAACATTTGCTTCAAGCATGGCAAGGGTTTCGTTTCTATATCGTTCAGGACGAATAAAGTCAGGGTTATCAAGAATATATTGTTTAAGCCATTCTTGATATTTTGTCATTTTAAAGAAGTAATTTTTCTCTGCAATATATTCCGGTTTTGTTTGATGTTGAGGGCAAAGGCCATCTTCTAATTCTTTTTCTGTATAAAATCTTTCGCAGCCAAAGCAATAGTGGCCACCATATTCAGCAAAGTAGATATCGCCCTTGTCATACACTTTTTGAAGAATTGATTGAACAACTTTCTTATGCTCATCAGAAGAAGTTCTGATAAAGGCATCGTTGTTGATTTCAAAATCTTTCCACATTTGTGAAAAGAGTGCTGAAATCATGTCTGTAAATTCTTGTGTTTGCATATTATTTTGTTGAGCTGCTTTGACTATTTTATCACCATGCTCGTCAGTTCCTGTTAAAAAGAAAGTTTCTTCCCCTAATATAGAATGAAAGCGTTTTAAACAGTCAGCCAAGAAGGTTGTGTAAGCGTGGCCTAAATGAGGTTTTGCATTTACATAATAAATGGGCGTAGTCAGTGAATAGTTATTCATTTTGGAACCTTTAATAGTGTATAATTTTAGTTTTATTCTTCAATCTTTTCTGGAAAATCATCATCAAAGATATGTAAGTCCGGGTCAGCATCGATCATTTCAGGATCAACTGAATAGTTCATGTATGGTTCAGGCTTATAAGGAAGATTTTGTTTCTGGGCTTTATCTTGCTGATTAGGATTTGGAACGCTTTCAGGCCTTTGTGGGTTTAAAGCCTCCCACTCTTCTAAGGTTATTTCAATTTCTGCCTCATTTTCAGGAAGAACAGCAATAGTGTTTCTGAACATATTTGCCCTTAATACGCGTATATAGCCTTTGTCAGTCAAATATCGTTTGCCAAGTTTAGGGCAGGTTTTATGAAAGCTTTCATAGCCGTCTTGCTCAAAAGAAAGGCAGCATAAAAGACGAGAACAGATGCCTGAAATTTTGGTAGGATTTAAAAATAAGTTTTGCTCTTTTGCCATTTTGATAGTTACGGGAGCAAAGGTTGTGAGATAACGGCGGCAGCAACAAATCATACCGCAGTTACCTAAAGAACCCACCATCTGAGTTTCATGCCTAACGCCAATTTGGCGTAATTCAATGCGTGTTCTGTATTCTCGAACCAAGTCTTTCACAAGCTCTCTAAAGTCAATGCGATTCGGTGCAGTGAAAAAGAAAACCAGCTTGCTTCTGTCGCACAAAAGTGAAACATCAACAATTTTCATGTCAAGCTCACGTTCTTTTATGCAGGCATTGCAAAACTTTTTTGATTGAGCTACAAGTTCTTCATTTTCAATGGCTTTTTGTTCTTCTTCAGGGCTGGCTAAGGAAATTTTTGGGCTTGAAGGCGGAAGCACTTCCCCGCAATAGGGTCTTTGCCATGAAACTCGTGCAAAGGCTTTTTCTTCTTCAGTTTCAGCCACAACAATAGCGTTATAAACTAATGGTTTTTCATCGCTTTCATATAGACATGGAATGATTTGCCCGAATTGATGGAATTGTATTCCGATAATTTGTTTCATAATTTCTTCTTGAGTTATAATTAAAGTGGTTGGAGGTCTAGTTGTTTTGCTTTTTGAGCAGCCTCAGAATTTGGCCAGTCTTCAAGAAGAACGGTCGTATGCAAAGCCGAGTTTGGCTGATCGCCTAATCTGCTATATGTAAGAGCAATTTTGAATAATGCATCGGCAGACTTTGTGCTTTGAGGAAATCTTGCCAAAACATCCTTGAATGCTAAAATTGCATCAGAAAAATTCTCTTTCGCGTAATACGATTCACCCTTCCAATATATAGCATTTGCAGCATAGGAAGAAGAGGGATAGGTTTGTAAGAAAAGATTAAATGCATTTATAGAGTCATTATACCTTCTGGTTCTATAAAGATTTAAAGCTGCTTGATAGGCTTCATTTTCGTTAAGTCCGGCAACTTTAGTTGGTTTTGCGGCCTGTGTTGGGGCAGGGGCTTGCTGAACCTTTTGGCTAGGTGGTTGTGCAGGCTGCGCACTTTGAGGGACATCACTTTCTTGCATTTGTGTTGTAGGTTCAATAAGTGCAAGCTCTTCTTGAGCTGTGGGTGCAATAATATTGTTTTCAGTGTTTTCATTTTCTGAAGAAGGAGGAGGAGGGGTTTGAGGAATATCATCTTCAGGGGTTTGAGAGCCGGCATAAACCACTTCTTTTTCAGGGATAATGATTTCATTATTGTTCTCTGCCATAGAAGGGGGTGAATCTTTTTCAAGCGAGTTTATTCTTAGGCTATTGTCTAGCACAGTGCTTTGTAGGTTTTCAACTTCTGTTTTGATAGTATTTACGTCATTTTTGCTTGCACAAGCAGTAAGTAATATGAAATTTAAACACAGAATTATAAAATTTTTCATATTTCCCTCATTTATTTGATGGTTGAATTTTGTTAAGATACTAAAAATGCGATTTTTTTGCAAGTCTTTTACTTTTTATAAAAAAAATTCTCTTAAAAAGCCTATATAAAAGGGATAAAAAGCTTTTAAATGCCCTATACTTATGCTTGACAAGCAGATAAAAGGGGATTATATTGAACGACAAACTTTTTGGAATAAAGTTTATTAACCATAATCTATGAGGCAATCATGGCAAGAATTACAGTAGAAGACTGTCAAGAGCGTGTAAATAATCGCTTTTTATTAGTACAAATGGCTATCAAGCGTGTGAAACAATACCGTGAAGGATATGAGCCTTTAATACAAACAAATAACAAAGAAGCCGTAACTGCTTTGCGTGAAATAGCTCAAGGAAAGATTTTTCCTGAAGATATGAGCTATTATACAGAACAAGAAGAAGTACGCTAAATTTTTACCCATATTCTTCATGTATTTAAAAGCGTGGAGAATATATTTATTTAAAGAAGATGAGTAAACGTAGTTTTTATGAAATTTTAGAAGTAGATCAATCTGCTTCTGATGAAGACATCAAAAAAGCCTATAGGGCAAAAGCTCTGCAATATCACCCTGACAGAAACCCGGGTGATGCAGCTGCAGAAGAAAAATTTAAAGAAGCTGCTGAAGCCTATGAAATTTTAAGAGATCCGCAAAAAAGAGCAAATTACGATAAGTATGGTTCAGCAGATCCCTTTGGCACAGGCGGATATAGTGGATTTAACTCTACTGAGGATATTTTCTCAAGTTTTGGAGATATTTTTGGCGATTTATTTGGCTTTGGTGCAAGAGCAGGAGCCAGCAATAGACCACGTCAAGGCTCTGACTTGCGTTATAATTTAACCATGACATTTCGTGAAGCGGCAAAGGGTATGCAAACCACTTTGCATATTCCACGCACAGCAAAATGTGATGAATGTAGTGGCAGCGGTGCTGCCCCCGGCTCTGAACCTATCACCTGTGCACGCTGTCAAGGCACAGGGCAAATTCGTCAATCAGCCGGTTTCTTCCAAGTAAGCACTCCTTGTAATACCTGTGGAGGTAGAGGTAAAGTGATTTCAAAGCCTTGTCCTAAATGTAAAGGTTCAGGCGAAATGGAAGAAGAACGCATGCTTGAAGTTAAAATTCCTGCCGGTGTTTTCAACGGTGCAAGGATGAGGCTTCGTGGCGAGGGCGACAGCGGTATAAATGGCGGCCCTAATGGCGACTTGTATGTGGTGATTACAGTCGAGGACGATAAAATATTTGATCGTCAAGAGCAAAATCTTATCTATCCAGTTGAAATTTCTTTTGTTCATGCAACTTTAGGTGCAAAAGTAAAAATTCCAACTTTAGATGAAGATGAGCCTGAAATAGAATTTGAAATTCCTGCCGGCACACAAACAGGCACAATTTTAAGCATAAAAAATAAAGGTTTGCCTTATCCTAATGATAAAAGATACGGCGATCTTTTGCTGCCTATTCATGTGAAAATTCCAACTGATATCTCAAAAGAGCAAGAAGAACTCTTGCTGAAATACGAAAAACTCGAAAAACAGCACGACAGCAAAATCACCACAAAAATGAAGAAATTGTTCAAAAGCAAATAATTCATTGTTTTTATTGGGGCATTTTTTTAGCCCATAATCAAGGTATAGCTAGTTTTTCAGGTGTTGGCAGTTTTAGACGAGAAAAGAGCTATGTAACATTATTCAAGGAAATAACCATGGCTTTTAAAAGAAGAAATAATAATTTCTCTCGTTCTACGTCTGTGAAAAAACATTCAGACGAATCATCAGCAATTTTAAACAAACCTTTAGAAAATCCTTTAGATCCTGTTAGCTTAGAGGATGTTTCACAAACAATCCAAGAAGCGTATAAGCGTGCAGGCTGGGCAGAAATCATGCCAGTTCAAGCACATGCTCTTCCATATCTTTTAGCGGGCAGGCACATGATGGTGCAATCACGCACAGGAAGCGGAAAAACAGGTGCTTACCTTCTTCCTCTTATAGAGAAAATTGACACAACAGCAAAGAAAACACAAGCTTTGGTGCTTGTTCCCACTCGTGAACTTGCTGTTCAAGTTGAAAAAGAAGCAAGCAATTTGTTTGGGCAAAGCCTATCAACCCTCACTCTTTATGGCGGTGTGCCTTATCATAAGCAGCTTGATTCTTTGAATAAAGGTGTGCAACTAGTTATTGGAACACCCGGCAGAATTTTAGATCACCTTCAAAGGGGCACACTAAAGCTCAACAATTTATCTGTCTTGGTTTTTGATGAGGCAGACAGAATGTTATCTATCGGTTTTTACCCTGATATGAAAGCTTTGCAAGAATATTTGCCTGAAAAAGAGGAAATGCTTGTAACACTATTTTCTGCAACCTATCCGCACAAAGTTTTGGAATTGGCAAAGCAGTTTTTGAATAAACCTGAACTCTTGTCTCTTTCTCAAGGACAAGTGCACATTGCAACAATGCAGCATATCTTTGTTCCTTGCACAAAAATGGATAAAGATAGAGTGCTTATGCGCTTGCTTGAAACTGAAAATCCTTCTTCTTCAATTATTTTTTGTAATACAAAGGCAACTGTTCACTATGTGGCACAAGTGCTTAAAGGCTTTGGCTATAGTGCTGAAGAATTATCTTCCGAACTTTCACAATCAAAACGTGAAAATGTTTTACAAAGATTGCGTAAAAATGAAACACGCTTTGTGGTTGCAACAGATGTTGCGGCAAGAGGAATTGATATCCCTATGTTATCACACGTATTTTTATATGAACCACCGGAAGACAGAGAAAGCTATATCCACCGTGCAGGAAGAACAGCAAGAGCAAATGCGGCAGGCACGGTTATTTCCTTGGTGGATTCTTATGAAAAAAGAGAATTGAATGCTATTGCTGAATTTTATGATATTGAATTATTAGAATTTCCATCACCAAGCCAAGAAGAGGTGGCAAGAGTTGTTTCGCAAAGAGTTACTGCTCTTCTTGCACAAAAACAAAGAACACTAAATGGCTTGCAACAAGAAAGACTTGAAAGATTTAAAGCACTTGCCAAAGAATTTATGGAAAGTAATGAAGAAAGTGATAATGAGCATTTAATTTTTATGGCAATGCTTCTTGATGAAGTTTATCAAAAATCACTCAACCCACTTCCAGAAGCAAGCATTGCAAGAGGGCGTGATCCAAGAAGAAGTTACCCCAAATCTAAAAAAGAATTAGAAGAAAAAGTTTTAGATAGTTCAGATACACTTGATTCTTTGCGTGATGCGTTTCAAGGCGAAATGAAATCAAAATACGGCAGTAGGCAAAGAGGGGATAGAAATGCCCCTTGGAAGCATAAACAAGATAATTATGGTTCACGTTCTGGAACAAAGTGGGAGCGTGAAGCAAAGTCTTATGCACCACGAAATGAGAATGGCTCAAGACGTGATGATAGACAAGAATTTGGTGATAACAGAGAAAATAGAGAAAGAAGACCAAGAGAAGATAGAAGACCAAGAGAAGATAGAAATTCAAGAGGTTTTGAAAGAAGGCCAAGGGAAGAAAGAAATTCTCAAGCATCTTACAGGCCTGCAAGAAGAAATAATTCAAATTACAATAATGATGATGATGTTTTCCGTGATTCTGATAAATATTCAAATGAATTTGCGCCGAAAAAAAATAATTCAGGCGGGCATTTTAATGAATTTTTATCTGAGGGCAGTCAAAGAGAAAGCAGAAGAAATTCTTCTTACAATAGAAATCAGAACGAATTTTCACACAATTCTCAAGATGATTACGGCAGAAAATCTTTTTTACCCCAAAAAAGAAATCAAGGCGAAGACTCATATAAAAAGTTTCATGACGATGAATTTATGACTCCTATGAGATCAAAAGAAAGAAAAACCTTTTTTGGTGAAAAGCAAGATAATAATAGAAGTGAAAGACCTTTCAACAAACACAAGCAAGGCTTTTCAGGTGAAAGACCGCTTTTCAACAAGAAGAAAAATCATTTTGACAATGAAGAAAATGATAATGTATATAAAGAACAGGTAACAAGAAGAAAACTCAGAAAAAAACCAAGTGCACGAACTTCTAAAAAAGGATAATAATGCAAAACGATCATAGTGCAGAATTACTTGAAATTGCAACCAATAATGGTTTTGCAATGCTTAAAGACCTTGATTTTTACGAAGAAATGAAGGTCTTGGACTTTGGCTTTTTTGACTGGAACAAAAAAAGAAATAGCCTAAAAGAATTTAGAGCTCTCTCTCTGGCATTATGGAAGTTCGCCTTAGTACAATCTTTTCCAAGCACATACAATGAAATTTATACGAAATTTCTTAATGCAGAATGGGCTTGGAATAAAAATGATAGAAGCTATATAATTGAATATTCTGACTATTACTTTGAAAAATTAAGTGAAAAAGGTTTGGATGATTTCACTGTGATTGCTAAGCATGTGCTTTCTTTTGCAAAATTTGATGAAGCAAAAACAAAGGCATACACTTTGAAATTGGCACTTTTATTTAGAGCAAAGTATAAATTTTTCTTTGAAAATCTTTTATAAAAATAAATAATATATCTTAGAGGCATTTATGTTAAAATATAATGATTTAGTCATTCTTCTTTCACCTCGTGGAAAGCGTAAACTTTTTAGGCTTGAAGAGGGTAAAAGGCATGAAAGTCAAGACGGCTATTTATTGAGTGATGATTTGCTTAAAGCAGATTTTGGTGATGAAGTTTATACGAACTTAAATTATCCTTTCCGATTGCAAGAACCGCAATTATTCGATCTTATCATGGGGATTAAAAGGCAAACGCAGATAATGTATCCTAAAGATATGGCTTATATTCTTATGAAACTTTCAGCGGGTGAAGGCAGAACTATCTTAGAGGCCGGTTCAGGTTCAGGTGGTTTTACTATTGCTTTATCTTGGGCATCAGGCAAAACAGGTAAGGTGCATAGTTTTGAAGCAAGAGAAGAATTCCATAAACTTGCAAAAAGAAATGTGGCTTGGGCAGGTGTTGGTGAAAATGTGTGTTTTCACCACAGGGATATAGCAAACGGCTTTGGAGTTGAAGACCCTGAAATTTTGAATAATAATAAAGCTGATGCCTTGTTTTTAGATGTTCGCACTCCGCAAGATTATCTAGACCACGCTTTAGAAGCCTTGAAACCCGGT
>CAYJHJ010000017.1:21592-32016 GCA_964370095.1 uncultured Desulfovibrionaceae bacterium
GAAAAAAAAGATTTTGAAGAAACTGAAGTTTGCGAAATCTTGGTGCGCCCATGGAAGCCCGTTCCTGACAGGCTTAGACCGGCGGACAGAATGTCCGCTCATACAGGTTTTTTAGTGTTTACACGTCATCAAAAAAGAACAAATGTGTGGGATTCTTCACTTAAGCTTGGCACACGCGAAAGAAAGCAAGAAGCTGCAAGACGTGCCAGATTAGAATTGGATGATACTGAAAATTCCTATGAATAATCAAAGTTAGTGGATATCAATAAAAAATAACTTTACTTTTTTCAAGAAATTTTCTAGACTATTTATATACAAAATGATATTTTCTGGGGAAATATAATGCGTGCAGCAAAAGTTTTTAAAAATGCTTTGGTTAAAGTATTAGAAAATAAAGGGATAGAATATCCGCAAAAAACAACCATTGAGCCACCAAAAGATAGAAAACATGGTGATATAGCAACAAATATAGCTATGGTGCTTGCTAAAGTTTTGGGCAAAAACCCAAGAGAGATTGCAGAAGAATTTAAATCTGAACTTCTTGAAACTTTGCCAAAAGGATCACGCATTGATATAGCCGGTGCAGGTTTTCTGAATTGCACTTTTGAAAATTCTTTTTGGTGGGAAACTTTACGCTTAGTTGAAGAACAAAAAGATGATTTTGGAACTTTAGTTCAAGAAAATCCGCGTTCGGTTTTGGTGGAATATGTTTCAGCAAATCCCACAGGGCCACTGCATATTGGGCATGGAAGAGGGGCAGCTGTTGGCGACAGCCTCCTTCGTATATTGAAAAAAGCAGGGCACAACATCTCTTCTGAATATTATATCAATGATGCAGGAAATCAGATGCGTCTTTTAGGTTTATCTATTTGGTTGAGGGCTTTAGAGCTAAAAGATAAAAATCCTACTTTTCCCGAAAGCTATTATAAAGGCGACTATATTATTGATATTGCAAAAGAAATGCTTGCAGATGACCCAAACCTTACAGAAAAAGCTGAAGAAGAAGGCATTGATTTATGCTATGAGTATGGCATGAAAGTTATTTCTGATGGAATACGTGAAGATTTAAAAGAATTTAGAGTGCACCATGACCGTTGGTTTTCAGAAAAATCTTTGGTGGAAAGCAAAGAAGTTGAAGAGTGTTTCAAACTATTAAAGGAAAAAAATCTTGCTTTTGAAGAAGATAATGCCCTTTGGTTCAGAACAACAAAATACGGTGATGACAAAGATAGGGTGCTTATTAAAAGCGATGGTGAACTTACCTATTTTGCGTCAGATATTGCTTATCATAATAATAAATATAATCGTGGCTATGACTATTTGATTGATGTATGGGGGGCTGACCACCATGGATATATTCCCCGCATGAAATCAGCAATCACAGCCTTGGGCAGAAATCCTGAAGAAGATTTCCATGTGGTTTTGATTCAACTTGTGAGCCTTTTAAGGAATGGACAACCTGTTGCAATGTCAACACGTTCAGGAGAGTTTGACACTCTGGCTGATGTTGTGAAAGAAGTTGGGGTTGATGCTGCAAGATTTATGTTTTTATCTCGTAAATCAGACACCTCATTGGATTTTGACTTAGAACTTGTAAAACAAAGAAATCTTGAAAATCCGGTATATTATGTACAATATGCTCATGCAAGGGTTTTTGGTCTTATAAGAAGAGCAAAAGAAGCCCAGTTCAAATTTGAAGAGATGAGTGATGATATTTTAAAAGAACTAAATTCTCAAGATGATATGCTTTTATTGCAAAGTTTAGATCAGTTTGAAGACACAGTTTCACTGGCTGCAAAAAACTTGGCAGTTCATGCAATTTCACATTACCTACAGGATTTAGCCGGAAAAGTTCATTCATATTATGCAAAAAACCAAGTTTTAAATGCTGAAGCAAATCTAGCAAATGCAAGACTTTTGCTTTTGAAAAATTGTGCTCAAGTTATTAAAAACGGTCTTTATTTGCTTGGTGTTGAAGCTCCTGAAAGTATGTAGGGGAAAATACAATGCGTATTCAAAAGAAATATCCATCGAAAATGCGGTCTTATTCTTCAATTCAAAGACCTTCTTCACAAAATTCAAATAAAGTACAGGCAAGTGCTAATTTTACTGACGCACTTCCTCGACCTAATATTCGTAAAGATGGCACACGTACATCGCAAGAAGTAAGTGTAAAAGCTGAAATTGAGGTTAACCCGCAATCTCCGCTATTAGCACCACCTGTGCAGGAAAACAAAGCAGAAGTTGAAACTCAAGAACTTGAAAATATAAAAACTCTGCGCATTGAAAAAACAAATAAAAGCAAGAAACTAATTGAAAAAAATGAAGAAAGTTCTGAAAGGGATTATTCTGAAAACTCTTCACTTCAAGATGAAGTTTTTGCAAATGAAAGCTTTTCAAAATTATCAAAAGAAAGCAGTGAAAAACTTGATGCCCTTAAAAAGTCTTTACTTGATTCTGAAGAATCAAAAAATTCATATTTTGTGGTTAAAGATGCTAATAATAAGCAAAACACAATTTATTCTGAAGAAGAAAGGCTTCTGAGGGAAGAGCGCTTGGCTGTTGCAACACAAAGAAATTACACACATTCTTCTGCATGGCAGTGGACTTTGACATTGCGACCCGCTTCAGTTCTTACAGGTATTTCTGTTTTATGTATAACACTTGGCTTCTTTTTCGTGTTTGGACTTATTGTTGGTAGGGGGCTAAATCCGGCTTCTGAACCTATTGATTTAGTTTCTATTGTTCCAAACGAACAAGAAAGCTTGCTTACTGAAGAAGCTCCGATTTTGGAAGCGGAAGAATTGGAATATGCAAGTGTGCTAAAGAAAAGTGATAATACCACTAGCTCAAACTCCGATTCAACAGAAAGTGCTGAAGAAAATCAAGTGCAGCCTTATCCTATAGGTGAAGAAGCATTAGCTTCGGGTCAAGCCCAAGTTGAGGGACAAGTTCTTAGCCCACAAGAGGCTCAGCTTCAAATTTTTGATTATGTGCTCAGAGTGGCTTCGTTAAAAAATACCAAAGATGCCGAAGCATTAAAGGCAAGGCTTGAAAGTAATGGAATACGTGCTAGTGTTGCAAGAAGTGGTTCTTGGTATCTTGTGAATGTGCATTTTTTGGGGCAAGAAGATTCCTTTGAAGAGATGAGAGCAGGCCTTTCAAAATTTGGCATAAAAGACTCTATTGTGACTGATAAAGTAGCATTAAAATTAGATTAATATTGAAATTTCTTATAGAGTATATAAAAAAAGGAGCTTTGAGCTCCTTTTTTTATATAAATTTTTTATTGAACTTTTATTCAATAATATGCCCGTCTTTAACAAGCTGCTCCTTGATGAGAGCGGCTTTATTAAAACCAATACGTAAACGCCTTTGTAAAGCAGAAATTGAAATTTTTTCCATGCTGGTTAATATGCTGAGAGCTTCTTGATAGATTGGTTCTTGCGAAATATCATTCCTTGAAGAAGATCCATCAAATACAAGGGCTTTATCTTCACCATATTCAGAAAAATCAACAGAATAGTCAGGTTTTGCTTGTTTTTTCCAAAAGTCAATAACCTTTTCAACATCATCATCAGGAACAAAAGCGCCGTGCAAACGCTCAAGTGATCCACCTGAAGATCTGAATAACATATCACCCTTTCCAAGCAAAGCTTCAGCTCCGCCTGCATCTAAGATTGTACGAGAGTCAATTTTTTGCGAAACTTGGAATGAAATCCTTCCCGGGCAATTTGTTTTGATAAGGCCTGTAACAACATCAACGCTTGGCCTTTGAGTTGCTAAAATAATATGAATTCCCGCAGCCCTTGCTTTTTGGCCTAGGCGAACAATGCTTTGCTCAACATCTTTGCCGTGCATCATCATAAGATCAGCTAATTCATCAATAATAACAACCAAGTAAGGCAAGGTTTTGTGAATGATTTTATCTTCTTTTTTATCTTGTATTTCACTGCTTTCTTCGCTTGTTTCTTTTACATCAATTTCAGGCGGCGGCGGCAGTTTTTCAACTTTTTCATTATAAGAAGAAAGGTTTTTCACTTTTAAATCTTCTAAAAGTTTAAACCTTCTCTCCATTTCATCTACAGCCCATAAAAGAGCATTTTTTGCAAGGCTCATTTCCGTGATTACCGGATGAACCAAGTGTGGCAAATCTTGATAATTAGAAAGTTCAACACGTTTTGGGTCAATAAGTAAAAGCTTCAATTCATCAGGTTTTGCTTTATAAAGAAAAGATAAAATAATAGTGTTTAAGCACACACTTTTGCCTGCTCCCGTTGCACCTGCCACAAGTAAATGTGGCATTGTGGCGAGGTTTGCTGTGAAAGGCACGCCGCTAATGTCTTTACCGAGGGCAATACTTAATAATGAGCTTGCATCCTGAAAGCTATTTCCCTCTAAAAGTTCGCGGAATGAAACATTTGCTCTTTTTTCATTTGGAATTTCAATGCCAACAGTATCACTTCCAGGAATAGGAGCTTGAATACGTATGCGAATAGCTTTGAGCGTCATTGCTAAATCATCTGAAAGATTAACGATTTTGCTCACCCTTATACCTGCTGCAAGGCGAATTTCAAACATGGTAACAACAGGCCCTGGTGTTATTCTATAGAGTTTTGCATCTATATTATACTCAGACAAGGCATGGATAAGGGCTTGGCCTTTTTCGTCAAGCAATTTTTTGTTGACTTGAATATCGGTTGATGGAGTTAAAGCTAATAAACTGGGTGATGGAAGCTCAAAAGATTTTTCTTCTTTTACTTTTGCTTTAGCTTTATCTTTTTTAGAAAGTGAAAAAGGCGACCAATCGGATTTTTTTTTGTTTTTTTTTGTTCCTGCAATTTGATGGCTTTCAAGGTTGACAATATCATCTTTATCGTCATCATCTATAATGTCAAAATCATCATTCTCAAGATTGAAAAGTTTCGTTTTTATAATATCTTCATTTTTTATGTTGTTTTCATCTCTTGTATCGTCAGCAGAAAGCTTTTCTTCAGTTTGTTTTTTGCTTTTTTTTCCAAATAAAGAAGAAAAGAGTTTTTTTTCAGATTTGTTTTCATCGCTCTTATCTTTGCCTGAATCAGAAGATGTAGGCATAGAAATAATAACTTCATCGTCAGAATTTTCGGGCAATTCTTTATTCTTGTCTTTTTTCTTGTGCGTGCTTAAAGCTGTGCCAATTTTTGAAAAAAACCACCGAAAATAAGTGAGCCAAGAAATACCAAAAATAAGTTGAGTTGAAAACAGAAGAATAAAAAACCAAATAAAGGCTGAACCGATAGGTGAAAAATATAATAGCCCCAGTTGGTAAAGATAATCCCCCAGAAAGCCGCCACCAATAATGGTATGCACGCGTATGCTCCATGCAGAAGCAAGTGAAATAAGGCTTATTCCAAAAAGAATAAATCCTAAAAATCTATACCAAGCAACTAAAAGCCACTTTGAAATAAAGCCGCCGCCAAGAGCTATAAAAAATAAAGACCAAACATAGGAACCAAGCCCAAAAAAATCAATAAGTAAGGCACTGAGATAAGCCCCAACCATGCCTGCTTGGTTTTGAAAAACCACATCCCTTGAATGACTGACGTTTAATGTGGGATCTTCAGGTGAATAGCTTATCAAGGATAAGAATATCAAAGCGCCGAGCAAAAGAAAAAAGAGTCCAATAAACTCTTGAACTAGTTTTTGACTTTGCGGATTTTGAGGTGGAGAACTTTTAAAGTCTTCCTCTATATCAGGTTTTTTTTTACCTTTATTTTTTGAGCTGAATTTTTCCATAAGCTAAAAATAAACAATTCATGCTCATTGGTCAAGAAAACTTTAGTAATTCATCAAAAAAATCCCTTATCTGTTTCATAATTTGAAAAATTCGGATTTTTTTCACTATAAAAAACATTGCTTTTAATAAAGACTTCCTTATAATTCTTTTGAAGGAGATATTATTATGAAACTTGCTTCTTGGAATGTTAACGGTATTCGTGCTGTAATGAAAAAAGATGATTGGCAATGGTTTGAAAACTCAAACTACGATATAATTGGGCTTCAAGAAATTAAAGCTGAGAAAGATCAAATAGATAGCAAGCTTCACGCTCCTTTAGGCTATAATGCATATTTTTGTTCTTCGATAGTAAAAAAAGGATATTCAGGGGTTGCTGTTTTTTCAAAAGAAACACCTTTAAATGTGGTGTATGAATTGCCTGTGGAAGAATTTAAAGGCGAGGGTAGAATTTTACATTTAGAATTTGAAAAATTTCACTATATCAATGGTTATTTTCCTAATGGTGGCGAGCCACTGCCTGATGAAAACGGAAAGTTTATGGGGGATCATAAAAGACTGCCCTATAAAATGGCCTTTTTTGATGCTTTTTACAACTATGCAGAAACTCTTATAAAAAATAAGCCATTGGTAGTATGTGGTGATTTTAATATAGCCCATAAAGCTATTGACCTTGCACGCCCAAAAACAAATACGAAGTCAACAGGTTTTTTGCCTGTAGAAAGAGCATTTTTAGATAAATTTACTGAGGCTGGTTATATAGATACTTTTAGGAAAATTCATGGCGATATTGAAGAAAAGTATACATGGTGGTCATATAAGTCAGGTGCTAGGCCGAAAAATGTTGGATGGCGCATAGACTATTTTTTCACATCAAAAAATCTTGAAGCAAATATCAAAGATGCATGGATTGAAAATGAAGTTTATGGTTCTGACCATTGCCCTGTTGGCTTAGAATTAGAATTTTAATCAAGGCAAATAATGAAAAAAGACAATACTAAAAATAATTCCAAAACTCTGTCTGCATCAAAGCCCTTTAAGGGTGGAAATTCTTCCAAGAGTTCAAAGCAGGCAGCAAAGTCTGCAGGCTTTGGCAAGAGTGGAAAACCTGTTAAAAAAAATTCACAAAATAAAGAAAGGCAAAAGCCAAAACATTTGCAAAAGCCCGAACCTATTCGTGAAAGTGAATTTTTGAAACAATGCAAGAGTTTAAAACTTGAACTTTCAAAAGAGCAAGCAGCACACCTAAGAGATTATCTTGATATGCTTATGCTTTGGAACACACGCATAAACCTTGTGGGAACTTTGGCGTGGAATGAAACCATGGCTGAACTTATTTGTGATTCTTTTTATCTTGCTGATTTTATAAAAGAACTAGGAATACCTGAAAGTCCACACACTTGGGACTTGGGTGCAGGTGCCGGCTTGCCTGGAATTCCACTTCGAATGGCTTTTAAAGAAGGCAATTATACTTTAGTGGAAGTTCGCGAAAAAAGAGCATTATTTATGACGACTTTTCTTCTAAAAAAGCCTCTTACCTCAACTTCTGTGTTTTGGGGCAGAGCAGAAGACTTTTTTCAAAAGCAAGTTGAAAAAGAAAATTATGCTGATATTATCCTCAGCCGTGCATTTATGCCCTATGAAGAATTAGCTGTTTTTGTTCAGCCCTATATAAAACAAGGTGGAATATTGCTGCTTATGCTCAATAGCACGTTAAAAGAAAGCCCTAATGGTTTTGAGCTTATAAAAAGCCAAGAATATTTTGTAAAGGATGTGCACGGTAAAAATACTTTAAATAAAAGATATTTTCACGCCTTGAAAAAAATATAGTGTCTTGATAGTAGAAAAGTTTCTGTTTGCGAACAAAAATTTTTTCTTATTTAAAAGAATTAGCTTTGCTTATTCCAACTTATTTCGCGTAAATCAACAAACAGTTCTTTGAAGTTTTCAAAGGAAAGAACTGTGCCTTTTTCCGTCATTCCAATACTTTCATAAATTGGTGAAGTGTGTGCTAAAGCAGCATAAAGTGCAGCCCTATCAGGGTTAAGCCCATCTTCTTGAATATTTTCAATGTCTTCTTTTGATTGGCAAGCTTGGTTGAAAACAGCATATCGCCTACAGGCAATGGGGCGAAACTGATAGATTGAGCAAAAACTATCCAATAAAAAAGGGCATTGACCATTTTTCCATTCAAAATTTCCAGCATGTTCTGCAAGTTGTTTTTGCAAAGGCTCTCTTTCGCTTTTAGGAAGAAGTTCATTTACTACTAGCCTAATTCCCATTGCTTCAGCAGGAGTTATAGGCACAACTTGCGAACAGCAATAAGAACAGCCCACTTTACAGGCAACTTTTTTTCCTTTTTCTTCATGCTTTTTTGTGGCTTCTTCAACTGAAGCATCGATAAGAGCAAAAGCATCTAATAAAAAGGAAAGCCAAGGATATTTTTCTTCTTCAAAGGGCATATTAAAACGGAAATAATCAGCTCTTGATAGCCATTGAGGGATTTCTTGAGCCACAGGATTTTCATTCATAAATTATTTACCAAAAAACCCATGCAAGCACGGGTAGAATTAGTTTGAAAGTGTTGTAAGAAAAGATAAGAAAATTGAGGGAAAGTAAGCTCACTATTACAAGTGCAGTTTCCTTTCCCTCAATGGTATTATTCAGTTTCAAATTCTAAGCCATCAAGAAATCTATCAGGGCGTTCTTTTTGTTCAGGAACAATAATGTCTTGATTTACATATTCACGATAGCCTGTTCCTGCAGGGATTAATCGACCAACAATAACGTTTTCTTTAAGCCCTCTAAGGTAATCTTGCTTACCTTTGAGTGAAGCCTCTGTAAGAACTTTGGTTGTTTCTTGGAAAGCAGCAGCAGAAACCCATGAAGAGGTTGAAAGTGATGCTTGCGTGATACCAAGAACAAGTGGTTCAGCATTCGCAGCTTCTCTGCCTTCAGAAAGAACGCGCATGTTTTCTTGTTTGAATTCAAGTTTGTCAACTTGCTCACCAACCAAGAATGTTGTGCCGCCTGAATTAGTAACAACAACTTTTTTAAGCATTTGGCGCACAATGATTTCAATATGTTTATCATCTATTGTAACGCCTTGGAAGCGATATACTTCTTGAATTTCGTCAACTAAATAACGAGCCAAGAATTTTTCGCCTCTTGTGCGAAGAATGTCGTGTAATTCTGGATGTCCTTCTGTTAGCAAATCACCTGCTTCAACAAAATCACCGTCAGTAATGGTAATATGCTTACCTTTAGGAATGAGATATTCTTTGCTATCGCCATATTCAGGAGTAACAAGAAGCTTACGCTTACCTTTCATTTCACCTGCATAGGTAACAGTTCCGCCGATTTCAGAAACAACAGCCATATCTTTTGGTTTACGCACTTCAAAGAGTTCAGCAACACGTGGAAGACCACCAACGATATCTTTTGTTTTTGAAGCTTCACGAGGTTTACGTGCGATAATATCACCGGCTTCAATCACTTGATCATTAGTTACCATCAAGATGGCACCCACAGGCAAGGCATAGTTAGCAGGAAGCTCTAAATTACCTTGAGCTGACATACGTGTTTTCACTTGCCCGCTTTCATCGCAAATAGAAATAGCAGGTTTTAAGTTAGTAGTACGATATTCAAGAATAGTACGAGTTGTTTGACGTGTTGCATCATCTATTTTTTCTTGAACAGTACGGCCTTCGATAATATCTGTGAACTTAATATGTCCGCCAACTTCAGAAATAAATGGCTCGTTGAAAGGATCCCACTCAGCAAGTTGATAGCCTTTTTGCACTTCTTGCCCATCTTTTACGTATAAACGAGCACCTTTTGGAAGAGTATATTTTTCTCTTTCACGGCCTTGTTCATCAATAATTGTGATTTGACCGCTTTTTGAAAGCACAAGTTCAATGCCTTCTTTATTGACAACACTTTGAATACGGTTTAACGCAATTCTGCCTGTGTATTGAGCTTCGTAATTTGAACGTGAAACTGTGGCTGTTGATGCTGTACCACCGATGTGGAAAGTACGCATTGTAAGCTGTGTTCCGGGTTCACCGATTGATTGAGCAGCTATTGTTCCTACGGTTTCACCAATATTTACAAGGTGGCCGCGAGCTAAATCTCTGCCATAGCACATAGCACAAATTCCGCGCTCTGATTGGCAGGTTAAAGCTGAACGAATGGTTACGCTGGTAACTGCTGCATCTTCAATTTTTTGTGCAATTTTATCATCAACTAAAGTATTTTCATCAACTATAATTTCAGATGGTTTTGCAGGGTCAAACACAGGATAAAGAAGCACACGACCGATAATTCTTTCTTTCAATGGCACTTTAACTTCATTGCCCTCAGTAAGAGCTGTCATTTCAATGCCATCAACAGTATTACAGTCGTTCTCACCAATAATCACGTCTTGAACAACGTCAACCAAACGACGTGTCAAGTAACCGGAGTTTGCTGTTTTTAGCGCTGTATCGGCAAGACCTTTACGAGCACCGTGAGTTGATGTGAAGTATTGAAGAACTGTCAAACCTTCACGGAAAGAAGCAGTAATAGGGGTTTCAATGATTTCACCGGATGGTTTAGCCATCAAACCACGCATACCTGCAAGTTGACGCATTTGGTCTTGGTTACCTCT
>CAYJHJ010000018.1:0-31904 GCA_964370095.1 uncultured Desulfovibrionaceae bacterium
GTGAACGACGCATACCTTTACGTGAACGTGATTTTTTATTCTGTTGAACAGCCATATTAACTCCTTATCAATAAAAATAACTATTTATTTGTTATTTTTAAATTTTTCAATTTTTCAAAGCGAGGGTCAGTACTTTCTTTTTCACAAGTGCAGTCAGCTAAATTTTTATTTACGCCACAGCTTGTACAAATCCCCTTACAATCAGCTTTACAAAGCGGCTTAACAGGCAATGCCAAGCTAAATTCTTCCCACAGCAAAGAAGCTATATCAAGGTGAGCATTTGAATATTTATCTATATAAATCAAAGAAGTATTTGCATACTCTTCTTCATTCAGATTATATTCATTGCCATCCTCGTCAGTATACACAGCATTTGGATGTTCTTCAAACTCTTCAATTTGAGCTGAAATCTTGTATACAGCTGGTTCACCGCAAGAATCACAAGGCAATTCAACTTTTGCTTCAAGGCTACCTTTTATAAGGCAACCCTCTGCTTGCTGTTGCAAAAAAAGCCTTGCATGCACAGGTTCAATAATTTGACATGAAATTTCAAACTCCTTAAGGGGCAAAGCCCATATGCTTTGATCATCAAAGCTCATCTCAATACCGGTTTCAGGTATACCCTTTAAGGAAATAGAAGTTTTCATTTTTTACCTCGTCATGAGTGGGGAACATTAACCTTTTCTTTGCTTTTTGTCAAGTTTTCTGTCAGGACTTTAAATTTTATTTTTTATTCTTTATTCTCAAGCGTTTAGTTATAAATCGAAAAATTTATCGCACATAACTTGCCATAAGTTCTGATAAAACAACAGCACTAGCTGGATCCATATAAGATAAAATTTTTCCTGATTCTTCTGCACCCATGCCTGATAAAATTTTCACAGCAACTTTTTCTTCAAGCCCTGCCAACACAACTGCGGCTTGTCGTGGTTTCATATTTTCATACATATCGATTAGTTGAGCATATTTTTCAGCGTCTTGCACTTCTGCTTCATCAACCATTTCTTCAACTTGCCCTTCAATGCCTCTCAATTCTTTAATACGAGCTTGCATTTGTTGCTCTAAAGCACGAAGTTCTTGTTCACGGCGATTGAGTTCTTCTTCTTTCAATGAAAGAGTGTCGCTTGAAACATATGGATTTTGCACTTGCGGAGCCGGAATATTTTGTGCACTTGCACTATCAGGCCTTTGGAAATTTTCAACAGAAGTTGGAGATTGCATAGGAGTTATTTGCGGAATAAGAGGCGAAGGATTTGGAATTGCTGCCGAAGGGTTTGGAGTTGGCGGAATGTTTTCAGCTGCATAAGCACTTTGAACACCAAAAAGAATATCTCTTTCTTCTTTTTTTGAAGAAAGTGTATCTTCAACTGTATTTTCTGTTTGCGCTGAGTTTTTTGGAACGTCAATATTTTGTGCTTCAAGGCGAGCCAACAAACGCAATTCACTGTCAGTAGGTGCTTTTTTCTGGCTTTCTTCAAACTTTTTTACAATACTTTTGAACTCAATATCGGGCATATCAGTAGGTATAAATAAAATTCCCACCAATAAAGCAACTTTAATACTACCAATAAAGATAACAAGCCCCAGGATTTTATTAAGATAAAAGTTCTTCGTTTTCACCGCTTGTCCTGATGTGCTTTGAAGAGATGATTTCATCGAAGAATTTTTGCTCTTTGTATTTTTCGTCTTCAACATATCTTTGTCCTTGTTTTTCTTTGAGTTTTTCTAGCATTTTTTTATCTCTGGCTTTCTCTGTCAAGATTTCTCTTGCTTCCTCAGCTTTCTTCGTCCAAATTTGTAAAAATTTTTGCGATTCAACCAAGTCATATCTCAAACCTTTGATAAAGTTTTCAATAATCCACCTATCTTCCATCTCATTTGGTTTTAGTGTTGCCAAACGATACTGTTCACGGTCAAGGCTTAGTATAATATTTTCCAATCTTTTTTCTTCTCTCATACGTTCATTTTCCACTTGAGCAAAGGCAATTTTTGCTTCTTGTTCAAGCTGAGCCCTGTATTTAAGAACTTGTTCTAATGAAAATTTGAATGCCATAGTATTGTCGCTTTTTTGACCTTTTTTATTTTATAATAACACTATTGCATATACTGTGCCAAAAAAATTTAACAAGTTTATAAAGAAAAATCTATGATAAAAAAATCTAAAGAAATCTAAGCCAAAAGCTTGGCTTTGCTATCAAAATAAGCATTAAGCTTTGTAAGAAAAACAATTTCTGCTTGTGGAATAATCATTTGAATTTCATTGATATCTTCTTCTGAAAATTCATTTTTATCTGCTTGAACATGTAATTGCCACACATTATTTTCAACTAAACGCAAACGGAAAAGCTTGTCAAGAATTGCAGCCAAGGCATTTTCTTTTTTATCAAGCCATAATAAATCTTCTTTATTCGGGCTTATTCCATAATCAAAACGAGTAAGAAGGCAAGCTTGAGAGGGCTGATTATAAAAAGGCAAGCCAAGCTCTTTTGCAAGTGTGCGTATATCTTCTTTTGTAATACCAACTTCCACAAAAGGCGATGAAATTTTCAATTCCTTTAAGGCTTGAAGCCCGGGACGATAAACAGATAAATCATCAATATTTGTTCCATCACACAAGCAATATCCTTCTGATTTTTCAAGGAAAAACCTAAAAATTGCCTCTTTGCAAAAATAACACCTTTTTTGTGAATTTTTTGCAACCTCTTCTATTTCCAAAGGATTAAATTCATAGCTTTCAAAATCAATAGAAATTTCTTTTGTAAATTCTGCTAAAACTTCTTCTTCTTTACTTGGTATGTGCACGCCTGAAATATGCAGCACCTTGAAATGATTCTCCTTATCAGGCAGATTTTCAAAAGCTTTTTTTGTAGCAAAAGCTAAAAGGCGGCTGTCTAAGCCACCTGAGCATGCAATAGCAATTTTATCTTTATTTTTTAACCAAATTAACAAGTCTTGCCATTTTTGTGTATGTGTATTACCTTTCATAAAATTTAAAATAATCTTTTTTTATTTTTTGACAATAAAAAAGAACAAATTTTTTTTAGGAATTTGATAAGCAGATATGATTAATGTACTTTTTGACCACAGCCGCACAGCTAGAATCGGTTTACCTGAGGCTGTTTTTTGCCAAGGCAAAGACACAACAGTCCTTCGCTCCTTAGTAAAGGAATTTCATTTCAACAAAAACCCTATACTTTTCACAAGATTAACAAAAGAAGTTTTTGATTTATTTGAAAAAGATGAACAGCAACTCGTGAACTATGACTATCTTTCTTCAACAGCCTACACCTTCACACTTCCAAAACAAGAAAAAGGAAAAGTTGCAATTGTTTCTGCCGGCACAGCAGATGCTTTTGTGGCAAGAGAAGCTGCACGCACCTTAGAATATCTTGGAATTACACATACTTTATTTGAAGACAATGGAGTTGCAGGTTTATGGAGGCTTACTTCAAACCTTGAAAAGATCAATGCACACGATGTTATTATTGTAGTTGCAGGGCTTGATGCGGCTTTAGCTTCAGTTCTTGGTGGGCTTACACCAAAGCCGATTTTTGCAGTGCCGACTTCTGTTGGCTATGGAATTGCAGAAAAAGGCAATGTGGCACTTGGCTCTATGCTTGCTTCTTGTGCTCCGGGTGTAGGAGTTTTTAATATTGATAACGGTTATGGGGCGGCATGTGCTTGCGTGCGTGTATTAAATAGTTTATATCCAAACCCTTAGGTGAATAATATGAATCAAGATAAAAAATGTAATTTTCGTGATAATTGCAAACATCATACACACAATATAGCTCATGAATCTCATATGAATAAAGAAAACATGCAGTGCAAAGGGCTTTTCCATAAAAAAGGGCATTGCAGCGAACATGAACATCATCATGGACATCATCATGGACAATGCAAAAAAAGAGACAAATGCCACAAGCATCATAATTTACACGGAAAAACTTTAGTCTTGCGCCCACAATCAGGCATTTCAGGCGACATGCTTTTGAGCGGGCTTGCCACTTTATCAAATACAAACAATGAAGAATTACAACAACTTTACTCTTTATTGAAACTTCCGGTTGAAGCAGAAATTTCAGTAAATCAACATAGTTTAAATGATATCTCAGGTTATAAAGCAGAAATCAGACTTCCGCATGAGCATGCACACCGTACTCTGCAAGATATTTCAACTATTATTACGCAATCTGACATGAGTGAAAAAGCTAAAAATTATGCTTTAGAAGCCTTTAGTTTACTGGCTGAAGCCGAAGCAAAGGTTCACGGAAAAACAAAAGAAGAAGTGCACTTTCACGAAGTGGGTGCTTTAGACAGTATTGTTGACACCTGTATTTGTGCTATGCTTTTTGACAAATTAAAGCTTTCTCGCTTTATTTGCGGGCCTCTTCCCCTTGCAGACGGAATGATTAAATGTGCTCATGGCCTTATTCCTTCGCCTGCTCCTGCTGTGCTTCATCTATTAAAAGATGTGCAGATAACACAATCTGAAGGCAAAGGTGAAATGATCACTCCAACTGCGCTTTCTTTACTTAAGGCTTTCAAAGCGGATTTTGGAACATGGCCAAATATGATTTTTGAAGCTCATTGTATTGTTTATGGTTCACGCATTATACCAAATATCCCTAATGGAGCAATTTTTGCTTTAGGAAAAGCATAGAAAAAGTTTAGGTGCATTTTCTTGCAAAAAAACTCAAATAAATTAACAAGCAAACTTCTTGACTGGTATAAAAAAAATGCCCGTGCTCTTCCTTGGCGCACGGATTATCAGCCGTATCACGTGTTTATTTCTGAACTTATGTTGCAGCAAACACAAATGGAAAGAGGAATTTCCTATTTCAAAAAATGGATTGAACGCTTCCCTACTCTTTTTGATGTTGCAAATGCAAAAGAAGATGAAATATTACACGCATGGGAAGGCCTGGGTTATTATAGAAGAGCACGCTATTTGCACGAAACTGCAAAGAAAATTTGCACTGATTATAGTGGAATCATTCCTCATAACAAAGAAATTCTTCAAACATTTAAAGGGCTTGGCGATTATACAATAGCTGCCATATGCGGCATAGCCTATAATCAAGATATTGTTACAATTGATGCAAATGTTGAAAGAGTTTTTGCAAGGCTTTTTATGCTTGAGGGCGATACAAAAAAAAATCCAACCAAAGCAAAAATAAAAGATTTAGCCTATAACTATCTTCCCAATGGGAAAGCAAGAGAATATAATCAATCGCTTATGGAGCTTGGTGCATTAATCTGTAAAAAAAAGCCCTTGTGTGAACTTTGCCCTCTTCAAAGTTTTTGCCTATCGTATAAGAATGATAAGCAAGAAAATTTTCCAAGCCCAAAAAACAAACAAAAACTTATTTTTGAAAATTGGATTGAACTAATCTTTATTTCTTCTGACTACAAAATTCTTCTCAATCAAAGGGATACAAGCTCTCATTGGGGTGGTTTGTTTCAATTCTATCCTTTAGAAATTTTTTCCAAGGATGCAAAAAACTGTATAGAAAAAACACTCAAGGAACTTACTTTAGAGCAATATACTGCAAAGCTGGAAGAAATGTGCAAAATAAATTACTCCTATACAAACCATAGAAATAACATGAAGTTTTATAAAATTTATTTGAATATTGATCTTGCTGAATTAGAAAAACACCTTGCTTTCACAAAAGCAATTTCTAAATCACAACTTTCAGAGCATGCCTTTCCCTCACCTTACAGAAAAGCTATAAATCAATTTAATATTTAATCGCAGAACAAATTATTAAAAAAATACACTAAAATTTTCTTTGATAAGAATATTTTTCAAACAAAAATCTGCACTTTTTTTAACAACTTGTATAAAAAAACATTAATATTCATTAAAGTCATTATAATTTGCATAAATTTTCATATTGTATGTTATTTTTTTCACAAATAATTGTTTTTTTATTACAGCATATTATGAAATATTTAAAAAACCTTGTTCCAAAAATTGCTTCAAATGAAGCAAAAATATCATTATGTGTTTTTTTTCTCAAATTTTGATATTTTCAGTTGTAGTTATAGGTCAAACTGGCCTTTGTGCTTTTATCAAGGGGAAATCTGGTAAAAGCCCAGCATTAATTTTTTTTGATTCAAGGAGATTAAAATGGAAAAAGCTGTACAAAAAGGGATGCCGATCAGCCAACTGATTCATTCAATAATCGGTGTGTGCATAATTTTCTTTGGCAAATATTTGCCTTCACCAGAGCTTCTGGTTGAGCCTGTTGAAAAACTTACTGAGCTTGGCTTGCCTGTTGTTGATGGCATGGTGCAATTAACCATTACCCCACTTGGAATGAATATTCTTGGAATGTTTCTTGGCGTTATCTATCTTTGGACATTTGTCGATACTGTTTGGCCTTGTTTCCTTGGAATTTTTGCCGCATGTATCAGTGGTTATGCTGCAACACCACAAGTCTTGAGTCAATTCCTCGGAAACCCGATGGTTGTGCAAATTCTTGCAGTTTTCACATTTTCCGGTGCACTTATCTTATCAAATGTAGGTGCATATATCGCTCGTTTCCTTATGACAAGACCTTTTGCTCAAGGCAAGCCATGGGTCTTTACAGGATTGGTTCTTCTTACAGCCTATCTTGTTGCATTCTTAGAGCAAACATCTTCAGTTTTCTTGATGTGGCCAACTTTATATTTTATCTTCAGAGAAGCAGGTTTCCAAAAAGGCGATAAATATGTTTCAGCTATGGTTGTTGCAGTTCTTGCTATGATTTTATGTTCTTTCTGTACTGATGCTATCAAAGGCGGTGCTTTCTTCTTGGTTGGTGCTGTTGCCTCAATGTCTGCCAATCCAAATATTCAGGTAGAACCGCTTGGGTTTGCACAATATCTATTTTTTGGCTTTGTTGTTTCAATTATAGTCATGTTTGTCATTCTTGCTTTCATGAAGTTTGTTCTTCGCTTAGATTTAAGCAAATTGCAAAATTTTGATGTTGAAAGCTTAAATAGAGATCCTCTTCCTCCTATGTCTTGGAAGCAAAAAGCTATCTTTGCCCTTTTCTTGGGCTATGCAACATGGATGCTTTTACCGGGCTTATTACCAAAAGGAAATCCTGTAGGTGCCTTCATTCAAGCAAATCTTTTTGCCGGTGCTTATCTTCTAGTTTTTGTTCTCTTTGTTGTTCAATTCAAAGGCGAAAAATTAGCAGAACTTGGAAAAGTTGTTGGTGCTATGCCTATGGGCGTATTTTACCTTATTGCTGTTGCCATGTTCTTTGGTAACCTTGTAAGTAATCCCACAACCAATATCCCGCTTATGCTTGAATTTGGCTTGCGTCAACTACTTGGCGGAATGGGAACATTTACTCTTCTTGTAACCGTTGTTCTTTTGGGCATTATTCTTACAAACTTCTTCAACTCAGTTGTTGCAGGGCTTATATTTATACCTGTGCTTTCGACAGTTGCAGCTGCTTTAGGCTTCACACCGGGGCCAATGCTTGCAGTTTTCTTCTTTGCTGTTTTGTTTGCAATTGCTACACCGGCAGCTTCACCTTTCGCAGCTCTTTTGTTTGCTAATAAAGAATGGATTGATAAAGGTCAAGCAATGTTCTTTGGTGTAACCTATTCAATTATTGTTATTGCCGTGCTTGTTATAGTTGGTATTCCTTTAGCTAATATACTATTCTAATAACAATATATAATAATTATCATATAAAATAAAAGCCGCTTATTTTGAGCGGCTTTTATTTTATTAACCACAACTCATTGTGAAATATAATTTTAACTATTTTTTGAAATTTAAATTTAATTATAGTTTAAAATTATTATATTTAATTTTTTAAATAAAAATATATATCATAAAATGCCTTGTTTGGATTTTCACAAAAATTTAAAAATTCTATAAATTCAAAAACATATTTAAATTAAAGCAAAAAAAACAAGTGCAAAACACATAAAATGTTTCAAATGAAGCAAAAATAATCTTTTGTATTTTTTTTCTCAAACTATGCTATTTCTTTTTTTGTAATGTAGGTCAAACGACCTTTGAGTTTTGCTTTAGGGGAAATCAAGTAAAAGCTCAGCATAATTTTTTTTGATTTAAGGAGATTAAATATGGAAAAAGCTGCACAAAAAGGAATGCCTATCAGCCAAATGATTCACACACTTATAGGTATTTGCATAATTTTCTTCGGCAAATATCTGCCTGCACCAAGCATGATGGTTGAGCCTGTTGAAAAACTCACAAAGCTTGGTCTTCCGGTTGTTGACGGAATGGTTCAACTATCCGTAACCCCACTAGGCATGTCATTACTTGCCATGTTCCTTGGTGTTATCTATCTATGGACAACGGTTGATACTGTTTGGCCTTGCTTCCTTGGTATTTTTGCCGCAGGTATTTCAAATTATGCTCCAATGAATACTGTTTTAAACCAATTCTTAGGTAACCCTATGGTTGTGCAAATCCTCATGGTTATGACTTTTGCAGGTGCACTCCTTCAATCAAATGTTGCCGCCTATTTAGCTAGGTATTTAATGACAAGGCCTTTTGCAAAAGGCAAACCTTGGGTTCTTACCGGTCTATTTTTATTTACTTGCTATATGGTTTCTCTTCTTGATGCTGTTTCTGCTGTATTTTTAATGTGGCCAACGCTCTATGTTATCTTACAAGAAACAGGCTTTAAAAAAGGTGATCGCTATACATCAGCTATGGTTGTTGCAGTTGTTGCCCTTTCTCTTTGTGCTTTTTGTACAGATGCCATCAAAAACGGTGCTTTCTTCTTAGTTAGTGCTCTTGCAGGTATGGCTGCCAATAATCCAAATATGCAAATTCAACCTATAGGCCTTGCACAATACCTTGCCTTTGCATTTGTTATTTCAATTATTTTTATTATATTATTGGTTATCTTCATGAAGTTTATTCTTCGCTTAGACTTAACCCGTTTAGCAAATTTTGATGTTGAAACTTTAAATAAAAACCCACTTCCTCCTATGAGCTGGAAGCAAAAAAGTATCCTTTTACTTTTCTTTGGTTATATTTTATGGATGCTTTTGCCTTCATTCTTACCAAAAACTAACCCTGTAGGTATGTTTATCACAGCCAACAACTTTGGTGGTGCTTTCCTGCTTGTTTTCTTCCTTTTCTTTGTTCAATTCAAGGGTGAAAAATTGGCTGATATTCAAAAAGCATACGCTTACGCACCTATAGGTACTTTCTATCTTATCGCTGTTGCCATGTTTTTTGGCAATGCTGTAAGTAACCCGGCAACGAACATCACATTAATGCTTGAATTTAGCCTTGGATCACTCCTTGATGGAATGAGCACCTTTGCACTTCTTGTAACTGTTATCCTTATCGGTATTATTCTTACTAACTTCTTCAACTCTGTTGTTTCCGGCCTAATTCTAATTCCTGTACTTGTTGCTGTAGCCAATACTTATGGATTAAATGCCGGCCCAATGCTTGCTGTTTTCTTCTATGCTGTGTTGTTTGCTCTTGCTACTCCTGCAGCTTCTCCATTTGCTGCATTAGCATTTGCTAATACTGACTGGGTTGATAAAGGCGATGTTATGAAATACGGTGTAATTTATTCAGTTATCATTGTTGGCATTCTTGTAATTATCGGCGTTCCTTTAGCAAATATGCTATTCTAATAGAACACAGTAAATTATTCCTTATAAAAATAAAAGTCGTTCAGAAATGGGCGGCTTTTATTTTTATAATATGCTTTTACTTTGACATAAAAACAATTTTTCTTTATACTTTATTTTAATTAAGAATAATTTTTTTCTTTTAATCTCATATAAAATATTCATTATCGGAACTGAAAAAATGAAAATAAACATAAAAAAAATTATAATATTTCTTATAATTCTTCTTGCCTTAGGTGCTCTTTATTATTATATTTCACTTGAAAAAAATAAAGATTTTGTTCTTTATGGCAATGTTGACCAAAAAGAAGTTGAACTTGCTTTTTTAGATTCAGGAAGAATAATTGAAATCTTTGTGCAAGAAGGTGAAAGCATAAAAAAAAATCAAATCCTTGCACGCATTGACACTGAAAGATTAGAAGACAGTATCAAAATCACACAATCTAAAATTGCCCAAGCAAAATCATATCTTGATAAATTAATAAATGGCACGCGCCCGGAAGAAATTGCTCAGGCACAGGCTTCTGTTGATGCAGCAAAAGCTCAGGCTGAGTTTGCCACAAGCCAATACAAAAGAGCTGAAGAACTTTATAAAAGAAATGCTGTCAGTTTGCAAGATTATGAAAATAGTTTGCAGGCAAGAAATGTGGCTAATGCTCAATTGGAATTACAAGAAAAAAACCTTGAACTTGCACTTGTTGGCCCTCGTGAAGAAGATATAGCACATGCAAAAGCTTTGCTCACAGAAAGCGAAAGTCTTCTTGAAGCTCAAAAAACACAATTAGAAGATTTTAGCCTCAAAGCCCCCTCTAACTCTGTTGTGAATAAAAGGCTTTTGGAAGTTGGCGATATTGCCACACCACAAAAAGCTGTTTTTTCATTGGCTATCATGACTCCAAAATGGATTAGGGCCTATATTTCAGAAAGTGAACTTGGCTTAGTTAAAGAAGGTATGACAGCCTATATTTATACAGATTCCTATCCAAATAAAGCACTTGAAGCAAAGGTTGGCTTCATTTCATCCATAGCAGAATTTACGCCAAAATATGTACAAACCGAAGAACTTCGCACAGCCTTGGTTTACGAAATTCGCCTCTACCTTGACGATAAAGAAAATATGCTTCGCCTTGGTATGCCGGTAACTGTAAAGTTTGACACATTAAATCCATAACTCATCTTGACTATTATTTTTAGAAGATATTTCTATGCAAGCTACTTCAATTAAAGAAAAAAAAATTATTTTTTCAGCAAAAAATATCTCAAAGACTTTTCATGTTAAAGAAAATTCTATCCTAGCTCTTGAAAATCTTTCTTTAGATATTGAAGAAGGAAAAATAACAGCCCTTGTTGGCCCTGATGGAGCAGGCAAAAGCACATTATTACGTATTATTGCCGGTTTGATCAAACAAAGCTCAGGCTCTCTTTTCCTTGAAGATGAAAATTATGATGAAATTTTACATATTTTATACAATTCTATTTCCTATATGCCACAAAAATTTGGTTTATACGAAGACTTGACTGTAGAAGAAAACCTTGAATTGTATGCTGATTTGAAAAACTTATCCCCTGATTTGCGTGAAGAACGTTTCACAGAATTATTAAATATGTGTGCCATGCTTCCCTTTAAAAAAAGGCTTGCAGGAAAACTTTCAGGTGGAATGAAGCAAAAATTAGGGCTTATTTGCACCTTGCTTGTTCCCCCAAAACTTTTATTACTTGATGAACCTACTGTTGGGGTTGACCCACTTTCAAGGCGTGAACTTTGGGAAATAATCATAAAACAAACACAATCTGCCCAAATGTCGCTTATTGTTAGCACCTCCTATCTTGACGAAGCAAAGAAATGCGATGCTATGCTCATGCTTTTTGAAGGAAAAACACTTGCTTATGGAAAACCTGAAGAAATTACGCAACAAGCAAATAATATGAGCTATCTTTCAAAGCTTCCAAAACAAGTAAATGCACGTAAAATCCAAGCTCAATTACATGAAATCCCTGATATTATTGACGCACTCCCAAGGGGCGAATATGTGCGTTTTGTTCATGATGCTCTCAGCCAAGAAAGCAAGGAAGCACTTGATAAGCTTTTGAAAAATATTGATATCCAAAAAGTTGCACCTGATCTTGAAGATGCTTTTATGCTTTTGCTTAAAAAATACCATAAAACAAAAGATAATATTGATGCCAACTTTTCTCACTCACTTTCTTATGAAAAATCAGACAATATTGAAGATTATTCTTCACATGATTTTGAAAAGCTTGAACATAAAGAAGGTGAAGCCATTATAGAAACAAAAAATGTTTCAAAGTTTTTTAATGACTTCAAAGCAGTTGATGATGTGAGCTTTTCTGTTTATAAAGGCGAAGTATTTGGCTTGCTTGGACCAAATGGTGCAGGAAAAACCACCACTTTTCGTATGCTGTGCGGACTTATGCCCGCAAGCCTTGGTTCTTTGTATGTAGCAGGAATTGATGTAAAAAAAATGCGAACAGAAGCAAGAAGACATATAGGTTATGTGGCACAAAAATTTTCTTTATATGGCACGCTTTCCACAAAAGAAAATCTAAATTTTTTTGCAGGTGCTTACGGATTACTTGGTAAATATAAAAATAAAAGAATAAAAGCGGTTATAGAAGAATTTTCCTTGGGGCAATATCTAAACTATCCCACGCAAAATTTGCCAGGTGGCTACAAGCAAAGGCTTGCAATGGCTGTGGGGCTTTTGCATGAACCTTCAATTTTATTTTTAGATGAAGCCACAAGTGGTGCTGATCCTATTGCTCGCCGTGAATTTTGGCAAAGAATTTCAAAGCTTTCTGATGAAGGCGTTACAATAATCATCACAACACATTTCATGGAAGAAGCTGAATATTGCGATAGGGTGATTATTCAAGATCATGGCCGTATGCTTGCTCTTGGCACTCCGCAAAGTATTCGCATGCAGTCTTTACAGAATAATCATGAAGATTTTTCTTCCTCTTCAATTCTTCTTCAAGCTTCTGAAATCACAATGGAAGATGCTTTTATCAATATTGTTGAAAGATCAAGAAATAAAGAAAATACAGAGAAAAGATATGCAAACTAAGCAAAAAATCCCATTTTCTTTAAAAAGAACTAAAGCCTTGATATATAAAGAAAGTAAGCAAATGATACGCGATAAAAGCACACTGACTCTTGGCATTGTTTTACCTGTTGTTTTGCTTATCCTTTTTGGTTATGGGCTTTCGCTTGACGTAAAGCTTGTGCCCGTTGCCATTGTTCATGATTCTTCTTCCCCGATGACTTATGATCTTTATACGCATCTTTCACATTCAAAGTATTTTGAACCAAGCCTTGTTTATTCTTATCAAGAAGCCGAAAAAATGCTAAAAGAAGCCAAAACAAAAGCCATTGTGAGGCGAAAAACAAAAGATTCAACCTATGGCTTTGAAAATATTCAAATTTTACTGAATGGAAGAGATTCAAATACAGCCCGAATTATGCAAATCTATTTGGAAAATGCAATCAACCAATGGTATGCCCTGCAAATCAGTGAAAATTCTTTCCATCAAGCCTCTTCCTACCTTAAAGAAAATATGGGGCAGATTGGCCAAGTTCAAACTGAAAGCAGAATTTGGTATAATCTTGAGCAAGAAAGCAGGTTTTTCCTTGTACCGGGGCTTACTGTGCTTATCATGACCTTGATTGGAAGCATGCTCACTTCCTTAGTGATTGCAAGAGAATGGGAAAGAGGCACGTATGAAGCTTTACTTGCAACACAAGTGCAGCCTTTTGAAATAGTTCTTGGAAAAACAGTGCCTTACTTTACATTGGGCTTATGTGCTCTTGCCCTTTGCCTAAGTATGAGCTATTTTGTTTTTAACGTTCCCATGCGTGGTTCTTTTTGGCTTATTGTGCTTTGCTCATCAGTATATCTTGTAGTGGCCTTAGCCTTTGGGCTTGTTATTTCTGCTGTAACAAAGAGTCAGTTTTTGGCAAATCAAGTGGTGCTTGTAACTTCTTTCTTGCCTGTTGTTATGCTTTCGGGTTTTATTTTTGATATAAAATCTGCCCCAACTATTGCATATTATCTTTCACATATTTTTCCATCCACTTGGTATGTAAGGATTTTACAAAATCTATTTTTAGTGGGTAATGTTTGGCATTTGGTTTTTATTGATTTGGCTGTGCTTTTATTTTTTGCATTTTTATTTATGAATATCACAAAAGCAAAAATCAAGAAGAATTTAGAATAATTGAAAATAGGATTAAATATGCGTATATTTCTTTCACAATTTCTTGTATTATTAAAAAAAGAATTACTTTCTATTTTGAAAAATCCAAAAAATAGAATTATTCTTATTATGCCAATTGTTATACAATGCTTGATTTTTGGCTATGTTGCAACATTTGATTTAAATTCCATTGAATATGCTGTGCTTGATGAAGATAAATCGCACTCTTCACGTGAATTAATTGCTTTTTTTGATGGTTCACCCATATTCAAGAAACAAAGAAATATTGAAAATGCAATGCAAATAACTCAGATATTAGATAATAAAGAAGCTCTTCTTCTTCTTCACATAAAAGAAGGCTTTGAAAAAAAATTAAACAATCCCCAAGATGGTAAAAGTGCCTCGGTGCAAATTTTAGTTGATGGCAGAAACAGCAATGTTGCCGGCATTGCACAAGGTTATGCAAATCTTATTATTGAAAATTATAATGCTGCCCATCTTGAAACAAAAGGAATAGGCACAAAAAACCTTAGCATAGAAACAAGGGCCTGGTTCAATCCAAATTTAGAAACACGCTGGAACATTATGGCGGGCATGCTTGCCATCTTAGGGATTATACAAATTATTGTTTTATCAGCACAAAGTATTGCTATTGAAAAAGAGCAAGGCACTTTCGATCAATTACTTGTAACACCCCTTGAAGCAATGACAATTCTCATAGGAAAATCCTTACCACCTATAATTATTGGTCTTATACAATCAAGTATTGTTTTATTGATTTCGCAATTTTGGTTTAATATTTATTGTGCAGGCTCATACATTTTATTATTTTTCTTTTTACTGATTTCAAATTTCGCTGTGGTTGGCTTTGGGCTTTGTATTTCAGTTTTTGCAACAACTATGCAGCAAGCACTTCTTTATACATTTTCCTCTGTTATGCCAATGATTTTGCTTTCAGGCTTCCTAACCCCTATTGATTCCATGCCCGAAGTTTTGCAATATCTCACCTTATTAAACCCTGCAAGATATTCAGTTGAAATAGTTCAAAGAATTTATCTTGAAGGGTCAACCTTCTTTGAAATATATCATCTTCTCATACCATTAGTAATGATTGGATCTTTGGGGCTTTTTATTTCCTCAAAGCTCTTTCGCTCACACTTAGATTAAGATGATATTGTTAAGAATTGACAAAGCTTACTTATTCTTTTTCACCATATTTTTAACAGCCATATAAGCAGAAGCAACAGCTATGCCTGTTCCGCATTTTTCACGCATCCAATCGTGATGAGCAAGCAAGGTTCCTGCTGCATACACATTTTTATGCAAAACTTGCCCTTTAAAATCCACAGGCATAAACTCATCATTCACCATCACACCTGCATAATTTATTGGGTGGCCCCTTTTATGGAAAAGATCTTCATTATGCCACAATTCCCTTTCCAATGGCTGGTGCACAGGCAGGTTCATCACGCTTTCCACTACTCCATTCACGGGGTCAGCATAAAGTCCATTTCCTATAAATCTTCCTGTAGCAAGCAAAATATGCTTTGTATAAACTTCTTCCACTATTTCAGATTGACCAATTTGATTAAGTGAAACAAGATAACCCTCTTCATGTTTCTTCACACTAAAAGCACGCATAAGCCTTCTGGTTTCAACTTTATCTTTTTCTAGGTATTCATCAAAGATATTTTTCAGTCTAAAACCCGGAACAGAAGCGGGAAGAGTGGGAATTTCAAAAGCCGGTACGCCAATAAGCTTTGAAAGCCTTTTGGTGATAACATGTGAATTATGCACGCCTAAAATTGCAGGCAATCCAACACAAGCAATATGCGGCATCTGCCTAAGATAGGGTTTTATCAAAGCTGCCAATGCTTCAAGATTTTCAGGCAATTCAAGTGCTTGAGCCATTGATCCAGTCATAAGTGGTTGCTCAATATCACAAGGAAACACAAGCTTTACAGCTGTTAAATCATGATTTTTTTTCTTTCCAACTTCTGCAATTTGCTTTGCAGAATATTCCCTCAATCCATGAAAATCAATAAGTAAAGTAGGAAGTTTTTTTTCAAGGGCTTCCACACCGAAATAAAAGCTTTCAGGCACTGCCCAAGTTATTTTACTGCCTCCCATTGGCGTAAAAACTTTTGATGATAAATCATTTTTATGCTTGAAGGGCATTCCATGCTTTGAAAGCCACTTTATTACAGTGTTCATTGCTAAACGTGTATTATGAGCGCCAATTTTTGAATAAGGGTGTAAAGGGCTTGTTGTTTTTAATGTTTCTATAGCCATAAAAGGTTTTTCAGACCCATAAACATCTAATAAACCGCTTGCAAAAACAATTTCAGCTGTGCTTCCCGCTTGAACAACAGAAAAACCTTGTTCTCTGGCAAAAATTGCTCCTGCTGTGCCTGCAATTCCTGAGCCTGCAATAAAAAGCTCGCAATCAAAATTATTTGCCATAATTACACCTCTTCCTCTAAGCCAAGCAAGCCAAAATAAAGGGCTTCTTTCAATTCGGCTTGGCTAAACTGCTTGCCCCACATAACATATCTTTGCCCTCTCCATCTAGCGTTTAGATATTCTCGAAGGCCTTTCACTCCTTCATCACCGCTAATGGCCAAATTATCGTAAAGATAAGCAGTTACACGAGCACTGCAAAAAGTGCCTTGGCATGGGCCTTTCCCAATTCTTGAACGTGCCGCAACAGAACCAACTTGCGGCTTTGCTTTATCATTCCAATTTGCTAAAATCTTATCTACCGCAGATTTTGGCACCACCTCACATTCACATAAAAGATAATCATGCGGAGTGTGCTTATGCCACCAGCCATATTTGTGGCTAAGCCCCGGGTCTGTCCATTCTGCCATACGAGAAGGTTTTACAATGGTTGTGGCAGTTGTGCAGGCATGCTTTTCTAAGTCAAGCCCAAGGCGTGTACAAATAAAATCACAAGTTTTTTCAGCCATTAATCTATAGGTTGTAAGCTTTCCGCCTGTTATGGTTAAAAAATTAGTCAAGCCTTCTTCTTCATGCTTCAAGAGTGCAAAACCACGGCTTGCCCCTCTGCCATCAAGGTCATTTGAAGATTTAACTAAAGGGCGAATTCCCGCATAAGCGCGCATAAACAAGGTTTTACCAAGTTCAGGTATCATGGGTATGCCTTCTTTCAAGTTTTTGTCAACTTCAGGAATTGTAGGAAAATGATCGTCAGGACTTTGCACTGTTACAGAAGTTGTTCCAAGAATTGAAATTGAACCACCGGGAACCAAAATATCACCATCACCGGGTGAGCGTAGTCTATTTACAACCTTTGAGGTTATGCGTGATTGAGTTATCAAAAGTGTGCCCTTTGATAAAGTCATATTTACAGCACAATCAGCCAATAATGCCACTTGAGCGGCCCATGCACCACTTGCATTCACAAATTGATCAGCCAAAATTTCTTGAATTTCATCTGTTTTGGTGTTCAAAACCTGTGCCGCTATGATGCGGTTTTTATCTTTTATGAATCCTACAACTTTATGATGCCTAAGAAATTGTGCGTCAGAGCCTTGATGCTCGAGTGCAGCAGCAATATTTTCAAGGGTAAGCATAAATGGATCGATTGAGGCATCAGGCACTTTATAGGCAGCGATTAAATTTTTTGCCAAAGCAGGCTCGTCTTCAAGAGCATCTTTTATATCAACTTTTTCTGCTTTAATTCCAGCTTTTTCACAAGCTAGAGGAAAATCGGCAATATAATTTTCATCATCATTTTCAACAGCAACAAAATATCCGCCACACGGATCTATGCAATGCCCAAAAGTTTTTCTTAGAATTTCATTTTCTGAAATACATTCGGCAGCTGAATGAGTGTCTTTCACCGCATAGCGTGCACCTGAATGCAATAAACCATGATTTGCACCTGTTGCCCCTGCAGAAGCATCTTTTTGATCAAGCAAAATAGCTGAAATTCCACGCAAAGTTAAGTCGCGTAAGATTCCTGCTCCTGTTGCTCCTGCACCTATAATAAGTACTTGTGTTTCCATAAGCTCACTTTTCTATAAAATTTATAATAAATAAATATACTAATTTTACTTGTTTAGCAAGTTCAAATCATTAGCCTAACTATTTTTATTCATTCATAAAAATCAAAATACTACTTTCTTTTTATTATTTTTTACAATAATTATATGCGACTTGATTTTCTTTTTTCTTTAAGTTAAAAAAAACCATGTCATAAAAACAGGGTAATTTATGCACACTATTCACATTGGTCTTGATATCGGCTCTACAACAGTGAAAGCTGTTTTCATTAAAGAGAAGGAATTTATCTCATCTATTTCTTCGTCTGCTTTATCCTCTGATTCTTTAGATGATTTTTCTGTAATTTTTCTTGATTATCACAGGCATTATTCCCAAACAAGAAATTATGTTGCCAAAATTATAGCAGACGGCATCAAACATATAGAAAAAGATTTATCAAGCCAAGATATTGAAAATATTAAATTTACACTAAATCTTAGTGGTTCAGGTGCCATTGCTTTAGCTGATGAGCTTAAAATTGACTTTGTGCAAGAAGTGATTGCTTCAACTTCTGCTATACAAAAAATGATCCCTCAAACGGAAGTTTGCATAGAACTTGGCGGGGAAGACGCTAAAATCATTTTCTTAAAAGATGGCATAGAGCAAAGAATGAATGAAGCTTGTGCCGGCGGCACAGGGGCTTTTATTGATCAAATGGCAGAATTTTTGCACACAGATGCCCTTGGATTAAATGAATTAGCTCAAAATTACAATACAATATACCCTATTGCTTCACGCTGTGGTGTTTTTGCAAAAACTGATATACTTCCTTTATTGAATGAAGGAACAGCAAAAGAAAATATTGCTGTTTCAATTTTTCAGGCAGTGGTTGATCAAGTTATAGGCGGACTTGCTTGCGGGCGTGAAATAAAAGGAAAAGTTGCCTTTCTTGGCGGGCCTCTTACTTTTTTGCCTATGCTCAAAAACCGCTTTATAGAAACATTAAAACTTTCAGACGACAACGCCCTTTCACCTGAAAATTCACAATATTATGTTGCTTTGGGTGCTGCTTTACACTCCTTACAGCAATCAAAAAAATCAGAATATTCAAAAATCCCTTGCTATACAAAAGATGAAGTTCTCTCTCTTTCTCAAAAATTATTGCAGGTAAAATTACAAGATTTAAATACCTTACTTCCCCCTCTTTTTGCTTCAAGCGAAGAAAAATCAAAATATATTGAAGAAGTAGCACATAAAAATAATGTTAAATCAATAGATTTTGAAATATTGGAAAAAAGAGCAGCCAAAGAGCATCAATCTTTATTTCTTGGCATTGATGCAGGCTCAACCACAATCAAAGCAGTGCTTTTTACTCAAGAATATGAAATTGTGTATTCTTATTATGCCTCGCACAAGGGTGAACCGCTTGATTTTGCTCATGATTTATTGCAAGAAATTTATAGAAAACTTCCTAAAAATTGCTCTATACTTGCAAGCGGAGCAACAGGTTATGGCGCAAATTTGATAAAGTCTGCTTTTGGGCTCAGCATAGATGAGGTTGAAACAATGGCCCATTTTAAAGCAGCACGCTTTTTCTTGCCAAATGTTTCTTATATTCTTGATATAGGCGGGCAAGATATTAAATGTATGCAGATACAAAATTCCATGGTGCAAAGCATAAAATTGAATGAAGCTTGTTCTGCAGGTTGTGGTTCTTTTATAGAAAACTTTGCAAAATCATTAAATATTTCCCTTGAAGAATTTATTGAAGCTGCCACAAATGCCCAAAAACCGGTTGACCTTGGCACTCGTTGTACAGTTTTTATGAATTCAAGGGTAAAGCAAGCTCAAAAAGAAGGTTTTGGACTTGATGATATTGCTGCTGGGCTTTCCTACTCTGTTATAAAAAACGCTCTTTATAAAGTTATTCGCATTTCAAGCCCTGAAGATTTAGGCAAAGAAGTTATTGTGCAAGGCGGTGCATTTTATAATATTGCTCTTCTTAGAGCTTTGGAGATTATTCTTGGCAAAAAGGTTACTCGCATGTCAATTGCAGGGCTTATGGGTGCTTTTGGTGCTGCACTTATAGCACGTGAACACTATGAAAGCACAAAACAAGAATCAAATCTTCTTACTTTTGAAGAAATGCAAAATTTTAAAGTTTCTCCTAAAACAACACGTTGTAAAAAATGCACAAATCATTGCTTACTTACTATTGTAAAACTTCAAAACGGCAAAAATCTTGTTTCAGGCAATCGCTGCGATAAAGGTGGCAGTGAAACCTTGCAAAAACAAGCACTTCCAAACATGTTTGAATACAAATATCAAAGGCTTTTTGATTATTACACACCACACAGGCAATCACAAAAAGGCACCGTTGGTATTTTGCGTGCCCTAAACATGTATGAAAACTATCCTTTTTGGTTCTCCTTTTTTCATGAACTTGGATTTAAGGTTGAATTATCAACAGATTCTTCAAAATCTTTATATAACAAAGGATTAAGCACAATACCCTCGCAAGCACTTTGCTATCCTGCAAAATTAACAAACGGGCATCTGATTGATTTGATTGAAAAAAATGTTGATTTCATCTTCTACCCTTGCCTTCTTTTTGAAAAGCAAGATTTTAACAATCAAGATAATAATTATAATTGCCCTATTGTTGCAGGATATCCTGAACTTTTACTTAATAATGTTAACCAGTTAAGGCAAAAAGAAATTCCTTCTACGCTCCCTTCCTTTCTTTAAAGGAAAATCCTTTATTAGCTGAACTTCTTAAGCTTGATTTTCTTAAACAATTTTCTAAAGAAGAAATCAGAAAAGCGCTAAAAGAAGCATATACTAGCCAAGAAAATTTTAAAGAAGATGTGCGAAAAAAAGCCATAGAATCTTTAAACTATTTGAATAAGAATAATGAAAAAGGCATTGTGCTTGCAGGCCACCCCTATCATATCGACCCTGAAATTCACCATGGAATTCCAGAACTTATAAACAGCATGGGGCTTGCAGTTTTTACAGAAGATAGCATTGCTCATCTTGGGGCTGACATTAAAGATCTATCTTTTGTCGATCAATGGACCTACCATGCAAGGCTTTATAGAGCCGCACACTTTGTTGCACAAACAAAGAATTTGGCTTTTATACAATTAGTTTCTTTTGGCTGTGGTTTAGATGCTATTACAGCTGAACAAAGTGAAGAAATTCTTACAAAAAAAGATAGTCTTTATACTCAAATAAAAATTGATGAAGGCTTTAATCTTGGTGCTGCACGTATAAGAATTCGATCTTTATTGGCAGTTTTAAAAGAAAGAGATAACACTTTGCCAGCAGTCATGATTCCTCAATATAAGGAAATCAACTATCAAGTTCCACTCTTTACCAAAGAGATGAAAAAAAGCCACACAATATTAATCCCGCAGATGGCTCCCATTCACTTTAATCTACTTGAGGCTGCTATAACTTCAAGCGGATATAAAGCAAAGCTTTTACCTGAAGTTTCAAAAGAAGCTATTGAAATGGGCTTGAAATATGTCAATAATGATGCTTGTTACCCTGCAATCACTGTGATTGGCCAGCTTATGGAGGCCTTGAATAATAAAGAATTTGATACTGATAAAGTAGCCCTTCTTATCAGCCAAACAGGCGGATCATGCAGAGCAACAAATTATGTAGGGTTTTTGAAAAAAGCACTGCTTTCCGCAGGATTATCGCATATCCCTGTTATTGCTTTCAATATTTCTGAAAAAAATGAAAATTCCGGATTTAACGTAGATAAAGCTCTTTTTTATAAATTAATCCAAACAGTTCTCTATGGTGATGTGCTTATGAGGCTTTCATGCAGAACTCGTCCTTATGAAGCTATTTTTGGCTCTACACAAGCACTTCTTGATAAATGGACAGCTAAAATCAGAAAAGACATCTCAAAATCTTCATTTTTACTTTGTTATAAAAATATTTACAATATCATAAAAGATTTCAATAAATTAGAACTCAAAAAAATCCCACGTAAACCGCGAATTGGCATTGTGGGAGAAATTCTTTTGAAGTTCCACCCTGATGCAAACAATAGAGCTATAGAACTTATTGAAGCAGAAGGTGGCGAAGTGTTAATCCCTGATTTATATGACTTTTTCCTCTATACTTCATTTGATAGTGTTTTCCAACATTCAAAGCTTGGGGCTTCATTTAAAAATGCTGTTATAAGCCGCTTGATTTTATCACTTCTTCTCACTTTCCGCCTGCCAATTTATTATATGCTAAAGGCAAATAAAAAAAAATTTGGTGCGCCTCTTGCCTTTAGAAAGTTGCAGAAGAAAACAGCAGATATTGTCTCTCTTGGGCAACAAGCAGGTGAAGGCTGGTTATTAACGGCTGAAATGGTTGAGCTTATTGAATTAAAAGTCAATAATATCTTATGCATGCAACCTTTTGGCTGCCTTCCAAACCATATTACAGGGCGTGGAGTAATTAAGGAAATCAAAAGAAGATTTCCGCAAGCTCATATTACTGCAGTAGATTATGATGCCTCAACAAGTGAAACAAATCAATTAAATAGAATAAAACTTATCATGGCTTTAGCTTCAAAATAATATAATTAATCTATAAAAAAAGCGCCTATGAAAACTTCATAGACGCTTATATAAATAAGACTGAGTAAAACTAAATTTTCACAATCCAATTATAATGATCTTTCAATCTACCATACTGCATTCCTGTGAGTGAGGCATAAAGTTTCAAAGCAATCTCACCAGTAGTTTCTGAAATATTCATCACCATATCATTGTATTTTAGCTTGCCAACAGGGGAGATAACAGCTGCTGTTCCGGTGCCAAACACTTCTTGAAGTCTGCCTTCTTTATAAGCCTCGGCTATTTCATCAATGCTTATTCTTCTTTCACTCACCTTATAGCCCCAACCTCTACACATTTCTATCACAGAATCTCTTGTGATACCAGGCAAAATTGAGCCTTGCAATTCAGGAGTGAGTATTTCTTCATCTATTTTAAAGAAGATATTCATAGCACCCACTTCTTCAATATATTTACGCTCTACTCCGTCAAGCCACAAAACTTGTGCGTAATTTTCTTTATGAGCTTCTTCTTGAGCAAGCAAAGAGGCAGCATAATTTCCACCTGTTTTAGCAAAGCCCATACCACCACGGACAGCACGCACATAATTGTGTTCAACATGGATGCCCACAGGATTAAGCCCTGTTTTATAGTAAGCACCTGAAGGCGAAAGAATAATCATAAAAAGATATTCTGTGCTGGAATCTGTGCCTAAAGCAGCCTCTGTGCCTATGATGAAAGGTCTGATATATAAAGAAGTATGAGGTGAACTTGGCACCCAATCTCTTTCAATATCAACTAATTTTTTCAATGCTTCAAGGCAAAATTCAGGGTCTATTTGAGGAATGGCAAGCCTTTGATTAGAAACATTCAGCCTTTTAAAGTTATCAAGAGGACGGAAAAGTTGCACTTCACCATCAGGCGTTTTATAGGCTTTTAATCCTTCAAAAACCTCTTGCCCATAGTGCAAGCACTTTGCTGCAGGGCTTAAAGTAATATCGCCGTAAGGAACTATACGGGCATTGTGCCAGCCTTTATCACTTGTATAATTCATCATAAACATATGATCTGTAAAAAGACTTCCAAATCCCAAAGCATTTTCATCTTGTGGTTTTTCTTTTCTTACTGAACAAAGTTGAATATCAATTTCTTGCACTTCTTACTCCAAAATATACTATTTCCATTATTAAAATGAATAAAAAAAATAATACTATGAGCTGACTCACTTGTAAATAAAAAAATTCACTACAAACAAATGTCCCACTATTTATTTTTTTGTAAAAATTTTAATAAGTTATCGAAAAAATCATGAATTCTACTTTCGTCTTCTTTCAAATTTAGTACAGATGGCGAAGTGAGCTGACGTTTTTTCAATGAAGATAAGCTTGGCATAGCAAAACAATTTTTGGGCAAACCTTCTAAAGAAGGAAGCTGTGAACAAATTTCTTCATCAGCTTGATTTAAAATAAGAACTTGCCTGTCTAAACCAAGCTCTTTTCCCATAAGCCCCACTTGCGAAGCTGTTTCAAGCGCTCGCATGCTTGGTTCTGAAACAATAAAGAGATAATCCACGTGCGAAACAGTGCCACGCCCAAGATGCTCTACCCCTGCTTCCATATCAACAAGCACCCATTCTTCTCTTTCAAGCACTAAATGAGCCAGCAAAGCCTTTAACAGTGTATTTGCTGCACAAGCACAGCCTGCACCTGCTTGCACACCGCCCATAACAAGAAGGTTTTTTTCGCCTTTTATATTTTCTTGTAAAGGCAAGGGCACTCGAAGGGATTGTGGCAAATCATTCACATGCGGATTCAAGTCCATAATAGTTGAATTTGAAGGATATATGCGTTCCATCAGCAAATCTTCACGCGAGATTAAAGGCTCAGGCACTTGTGATTTATCTAAACCAGAAGCCTGCCCAAGTGAAAGGGAAGTGTCAGCATCAACAAGCCACACAAATTGCCCTTTTTCAGCCAAATAATCGGCAAATAAAGCCGTTATTGTGGTTTTGCCCACACCACCTTTTCCTGCAACAGCAATCTTCATCTTCTTTTCCTTCACACAATAAAGATTTAGAGGCTTTTACACCCCTAAATCTTTGTTATTTATAATAATTTTGTGTTTCTAGGCTTTTAATCCTAAAGCAACACGTTTATCACTTATACGTTTATCAATAAGTTCAGCTGCTTTTACAGGATCTGCTTCAACTGCAAATGAGGCACCAAGCAATACTTCTAGCCCGTTTAGAGCAATATCTGTAACTGTTGCTGAGCCAAGAATATGCGGGGGCAAACCAAGATGTGTGTAAATTCCGCTTGCAACAGCGTATAATCCGATAGCAGCCGCTTTTTCAGAATACCATTCAGGTGCCGAAGCCGCAACAGGCAAATCTGAAATATCCACACCAAGTGCATTTGCCAATAAAGCACAAAGATGAATAATGCGTGCATTATCAACGCATGAACCCATATGCAAAACAGGTGGAATTCCTAATGCTTTACAAACAGCTTTCAAGCCTTCGCCTGCATGCTCAGCACTTTCAGGCATAAGCAATCCGCCCTTGCCAACAGCACCTGTAACGCAGCCTGTAACAAGCACAAGTATATCTTTTTTAATAAGTTCTTTAATAAGCCCAAGATTTGCTGAATCTTGCTTTACTTTTGGGTTATTACAGCCAACAACAGCCACAGCGCCTCTGATACTTCCTGCTTTAATGGCGTCTAATAAAGGTTCTGCTGTGCCACCAAGAGCTTCTAATATTGCTTCATTTGAAAAACCTGTCATGATATCCATTGGTTCAACAGGAATTTCCACACGGTTTTTATCACGCTCTAAATAAGCATCAATAGCTATTTGAACAATTTTTTCCGCTTCTTCACGCCCATTATGCGGATGAATGGTAAAGTGTGTTGCACCTGTGAAACGAGCTTTATCGGCTGTATCAATAAAACGTGTATGGTAACAGCCAGCAACTTGCACAAGACTTGGCATAATACATTGATAATCAACAACAATCGCTTCAACAGCACCTGTAACTATGGCAAGTTCTGTCATTAAATGGTTGCCAGCCAAAGGTATGCCTTGACGCATCAAAACTTCATTACCCGTACAGCACAAACCTGCAACTGTAATTCCTTGTGCGCCATTTGCTTTTGCTTTTTCAATCATTTTAGGATCACGGGCAGCAGCCAAAATCATTTCTGAAACAACAGGGTTATGCCCATGCACAAGAATATTGACATTCTCTTCCTTAATAACACCAAGATTTACTGTTGCCATGCGAGGTTTTGGAACGCCAAACATAACATCGCAAAGTTCTGTAGCTATCATTGAGCCTGCCCAACCGTCTGATAAAGAGCAACGTGCTGCGTGAAGCAAAGTGTTTGGTGCATCATTATCACAGCCCATATGCGTTCTGTGCATCATTTCAGCAATTTCTCTATCAATACCTCTTGGAGTGATTCCAAGTTTTTCCCAGATTTGACGGCGTTTTTCAGGCACACGTGAGATAAAACTTACAGCCTTTCTTCTGCTGCCAAAATCTGAATAAAAAACATCAACAACATCTTTTGCAATATCTTGAATTGAGCGATTTTCAGTTACAACACCGACTTCGCCTGCAATTTGTATAAGTTTTTTCTCTTCTTTAATAGTATAATGTTTTGTTTCGCCTTCAACAACAGCTTCAAAAGCTTCAAGCACATCACGCCCGTGGTCTGAGTGCCCTGCTGAACCGCCTGCAACAAAACGCCCAAAGTTACGGGCAACAATAACATCTGCATCAGCTCCGCATACGCCGCGTGAAAGTTTGCCATCAGGGCGTTCTTTTGAACTTATACGGCAAGGACCCATAACACAATTTTTGCAGGTTGTGCCCATTTCACAAAAATTACAATGCGGGGTTTGCTGTGCCAGCCTATCCCACGCTGTTTCAACACCATCGTTTTTTGCTTTGATAAGCATTTTTTGGGCATCTTCCCAGATAGACATATCCTGCACATTCATCTCTTTCTTTTCCATAAGTCCCTCTGCTTGTTAAATATTAATCAAATTAAATTTAATCTATAGTCCACCAAAACAAAATGCAATTATTAATATAAAACTAGCTCTTTCTCAAAACAAAGTCAAGCAAGCTAATCAATAGTTCTCTTTTAATTATTACTTTGAAATAATGGCAGAAAAATACTCTTGCAAAAAAAATTACTTTATGTCATTTTAGGCACTAAGTAGTTACTTTTTTCACATAACAAATATTTAAGGCTGATATATGGATATAAAAACTATTCTTGAACTAGCTTCGGTGCCTGAACATTCTGTATATTTTATGCAAACAACTTCAAACGGAAAAGCCTTTGTAGAAGATGATTATTTATGTTTTTCTTCCTTTGAAAAAGGAGATTGGCTTACAATAATCGGTTATCCTCTCAAAGGTGATTATACCCATGAAAGCTATCTTCAAGCAAAAAATAAAGCTATAGAAAAAACAAAAGCTTTGAGATGCTTCACAGTTGCACCAAACCTTCCCCCCTCCTTACAAGAATATTGTATAGAAAAAGATGACTTTTATACTCTTTGCACAGATGCAAAAATCCCTCAAAAACTTATAAATCCTATAAAAAAAGCAAGTGCAAAGCTGTGCGTAGAACTTGGAAAAGAATTCACCCCGGAACATCGCCGCCTTTGGACAGAATTTATGGCTCGCACCCCTTTAAAGCCTATGGTGCGAACTCTTTTTGCAAGCACTGAGCATATCATGAAAGCAATGGTAGAAGAGCTTTACCTTCTGAACGCATGGGCATTTGAAGATGAGCATAATCCTCAAAGCAAAAAAAGACTTGTTGCTTCACTGCTTTTAGATTTTGCACCAAAAAACTTTTGCGCCTATATTTTAGGTGCTCATTCAAAAAGCTATTATGTGCCACATGCTCATGATTTATTGTTTGCACAAATGATTGAAATTTCACAACAAAAAAACAAAAAATATATACACCTTGGGCTTGGAGTCAATGAAGGCATCACTAGATTTAAAGAAAAATGGGGTGGCAAAAAAGCTTTGCCTTTTTATATGGCAAGCTTTCCTGAAAATCATACACAACAAAACAGCAAGCAAAATCAGAATAATAGTATAAAGTTTCATGTTCAAACTTTGCTGAGTACCATGACAGATCAAAAACAAAGTTCTGATGTGTTAGACTTTATGACAAAATCAAAATGGGATACTTGGGTAAACCTGCCAAAACAAAAGCCTTATGCTATGCTTTGGGAGGCAAGTAAAAATGGCAAAACCTCTTGGATAGGCGGATCAGCACATTTTTTTTGTTATTCTTTTGAACATTCCTTAACAAAACTTTTTAATATGGCAGACACTGTTTTGTTTGAAGGCCCACTTGATAGTGAAAGTTTAAAGCTTGTCAGCGCAAATGGCAGAGAAATAAATAAAGAATACAGGCCATTATATCCATATTTTTCTGCCAAAGAAATCCAAAAACTTTCACGCATGGTGCGTGGACCAGAAGGTTTTTTGCCAAAATTATTAAATACAGAAAACCCAAACAAGCTTGATGTTTTGTGGTATTTGCAAAATACACGCCCTTGGACTGCACTTTTCACTTTGTGGACAAGCTTTTTGGAGCGTAATGGCTGGAAACAATCGGTTGATTTAGAAGCATGGAACTTAGCTCATGACATGGGAAAAATAGTTGTTGCCATGGAAAGCCTTGAAGAACAGCTTGCCTCACTTAATTCCGTTCCACCTGAAAGGGTTGTGAAATACTTTCAAGATTGTGATAAATGGCCAAAAATGATAAAGGAAAATGTGAAAAATTATTTAGCCGGCGATTTAATGGGACTTATGGGAACAAGTGCTGAATTTCCCACTCGCACAAAAACAATTATCAGCATGCGCGATGAACGTTTTCGTCAAAGAATGAGGCCCTTTATGGAACAAGGGCGAAGCGTTGTTTTTGTTGGCACAGCACACATGATAAATTTAAGAAATATGCTGGCAGAAGATGGTTTCACATTAAAACAAATCCGCATATAAAAGGAATTTAATATGAACAATGCCTTAATATACGCGAACGCACAAGCCATTACCCCAGATCAACTTTTATACTATGTTTCATCTGTTTCAAATATGCAAAGTGAACTTGTGGGTGATTATATTGTGCACAAGCAAGGCACTAAGACTATACTTATTGGATATAATCTGCAAGATCCGCATAATACTGAACAATTAGATGACGTGATACAGCAGCTTATAAGTAGCAAAGAGGGTGAAAGCATCACTGTGCTTGCTCCTCTTCGCCCAAATATAGCCCCTGATGAGGCTATTAGCTCAAAGCAAGACGCCTATTGGTTTTTACCTTTGCCAATAGCCCCATCTTCAAAAGTTCGTAATATGCTAAACAATGCTCAAAATCATGTTTATATCACAAAAAAGTCTGAAAAGAATGCTTGGAGCGGTGAACATCAAGAACTTATGCTTGAACATATAAGGCAGAAATCTTTAGATTCAGCTCAATGCACTTTATTGCATGGACTTGAAAAGTATATTCTTTCTTCAAGTGATGTTCTGTTGTTTTCAGCCTATAGCAATGAAAGTAAAAAACTTTTAGCTTGTGCTATAGCTGACTTTTCCTCTTTCACCACTGCTTTTTATATGTTTGCTTTTAGGCACGAATCTGCTCATCAAGGAACTTCTGATGCCCTTCTTTTTGCACTTTTGGAAGAAGCTGCTACAAGGGGCTATACACATTGCAATCTTGGGCTTGGAATTAACGAGGGCATACGTTTTTTCAAAAATAAATGGGGTGCAAAACCAAGCCTACCTTTTTTTGAAACCACTTGGCAAATCGGGGCAAGTGCAGAAAATATTGAAAAAGACACAAAAGAAAACCCAAAGAAAAAATCATGGTTTTCTAAATTATTAGGATAAATTATGGACAAGACTTTTCCTATAAAAGATGATTATATCGATCCTTTCAATCACCCAGCCTTGAAAGAAGCAGGCGTTTTTGAGCTTATTAAAGATCTTATTTCTCCAAAAGCACGCCCTTTTGACTGCTTGCAAGTAGAAGTGAGTTCATATTGCACGGCAAAATGCACCTATTGCCCACACACAACAAAGGCTTCAACATGGAATTCACTGCATATGAAGCCACATACTTTTGTAAACCTATGGCCTATTTTACAGCAAACAACAAGAATTCACTTGCAAGGTTGGGGCGAACCATTATTGCATCCGCATTTCTTTGATTTTGTGGCTTTGGCTCGCAAAGCGGGCTGTCAAGTTTCTACAACATCTTGTGGGCTTCATCTCAATCAAGACATAGCTGAAAAAATCATTAATAGTGGAATGGATATTATAGCTTTTTCCTTTGCTGGCACGGATCAAGCAAGCAACTCTTCAAGAAAAAATGCTGATTTTGATAAAGTTTGCAAGGGCATAAAGCTTCTTCAAGTGCTTCGTAAAGAAAAGATGGCTGTGCATTTGCAGGTGCATTTAGCTTATCTTCTTTTAGCTGATCAACTTGAAGCTGTGAAGAAATTACCTCTATTAATGCAGGATTTAGGGGCTCATGCAGCTGTTGTAAGCACTTTAGATTATATTGCAGATGAAAAGCAAAGCACACTAGCAATTAATCCACAAAACTCAGAAATCATATCAAAAGCACAAGAAATTCTTCAAAAAGCAAGTGCTGAAGCAAAAAAGCATGAACAAGAAATTTTCTATGCTTTGCCTAGCTTGCAAAAAAGCCCCATCTGCCGTGAAAATATTCAAAAATCTCTTTATATTGATGCAGAAGGGAACATTGCTCCTTGCATCTATCTCAATGTTCCATTTGAAGATGCAGATATAAAGCAAATTGTATTTGGAAATATTAATAAAGAAAATATTTTAAATATTTGGAAAAAAAATTCTTTTCAAGAATTTCGCTTAGCTCACGAAAAAAACAAAGTTATTGCTCAATGTAAAAATTGCGTGAAAAAACATGAAGTTTTGCATTGAATATAATATTAAGAAAAAAATACATTTTCTTTATTTATTTACTTCTATCCCTCCTTTTTCCTTGCAACTTATTTATAAATAAGCTATATTTTTTGAGTGAATTATATTTATGCCATTCTATAAAATATTAGGAGCTGTTATGCAATCAAAAAATGCTTTAGGAAACCTGAAGAACCATTACCTTGCGATATTGAAAAAATGCAATTTATTAAATACTTTCGGCTATTTGGTTACAGCAGGAGCCTTGGCTGCCTCTCTTTCATTTGGGGCAAATATGCTTATGCCTGAAAAAGCAGAGGCTTTTAGCTTTTCCACAGGTGATTATTTTACCATTGAGCAAGCTGAGGAAGGCATTGCCTATTACAGCACTTTTACTTTGACCGATTTTTTGAAGGAAGATGCCCTTAATATAAATTATGGCTTGTTATTTAAAAATGGAATTAACAGTATACCTACTTTTATCAATCCCGTAGATTTAGCTAATGCCATGGTGCTTCAAGCTAACCCCAATTACACCATAGCCACAGGGAGTGGTGGTTTAGAGGATTTTACTTTGAACATTGCAGGGCAAAATTTAAATTATACCGTAACAGCTCCTGCAATTTCTTCGGGGCGCATTGCGGCACTCACAACAGATATTGATAATGATGTTTTTTATGGGCTTAATTCCACTAACAGAGGTGGGGCAATTCAAGTTACTTCTCCCAATCATAATTTAAACATCAATGGCTCTTTTATAGCTAATACTGCCGGTACTCTGGGCGGAGCTATTACCCTTTGGGGAAGCAACAACAATACTGTTAACGGAACATTTATCGGTAACCATGCTGTAGATAATGGTGGTGCTATTTATGCTCAAGCAGGCAGTAACAATTCCATAAGCGGAATATTTATAGGTAACACATCAGAGACGCACGGTGGGGCAATTGCTAATGCTTCTTATGGCAATGTCATTGATGCCACTTTCATCGGCAACAGTGCCAGAAGCTTTGGTGGAGCGATATTTAATAATAGCAACAATTCCATAACAAGGATTATAGGCACATTCATAGCCAATCATTCATCAGATGTGAAAATCGATGATCCTCTTACCCCTCATTTACCCGGTGGTGGAGCTATTTTTAATGGAGACCAAGCTGAAATAGCCTCTATTGAGGCAAGTTTTATAGGAAACACTGCCAACCATGGCGGTGGGGCTATTAGCAACAGAGGCATTATAACTACTCTTCATGGTATTTTTATGGAAAACACTGCCGTGGATGCAGGTGGCGCAATATATAACTTTTCCGCAACCAATACGGCAGATGCTACTATGAGTGCTATTGACGCAAGTTTTATCAATAACAGAACCACAGGCGCAAACGGACTAGGCGGTGCTATATGGACTAACAGAGGTTTAACTTTCCAAGCAAATAACAGAATAAATGTTTTTAGCGGTAATATGGATAGCACGGGCTACAATGCCATTT
>CAYJHJ010000019.1:0-31051 GCA_964370095.1 uncultured Desulfovibrionaceae bacterium
AATAAAAACTACTATTGATAAAGGCCTTTCAAAAGAAGAAATGGCTATAGCTAGTGCGTATCGTGAAACCATTCATAACATTGAAGAATGTATTGATGATGTTCATGCTAAAATTAATAAATAAAAATAAACCTTAATATAAGGAGATGTTATGTCAATACAAACAGGAATTGATGTAGGCGAAATGTTCAATAAAGGAACTCAAGGCTTAGCTGATGAAGGCGCAAAAATTCAAGAAATGATGAATAAAATATCAACAGATGAATCAATCAACCAAGAAGATTTATTAGAAATTCAATTTGCAATGGGTCAATACAATGCAAAGCTTGAAACACTTTCTTCAATTACAAAATCAATACAAGATATGCTTAAAAGCTTAGCACAAAGAACAGGCTAATAGTTTTCTATACAAAAATAAACCTAACAAAACAAAGGGAATATAATGACTTTTCTACAGGAAAATCAAAAACAAAGGCTTCTTGATATAGCTTATACCATTGCACATCATGGCAAAATCCCGCAAGCAAACGCCATCTTTGAGGCATTTTTACTTGAAAAACCTGCCTTTGCACCTGCACTTATAGGTAAAGCACTCACTCTTCTTATGATTAATAAATTTGAAGACTCTGAAAAAATTCTTCTGGAAGTTCTAAATACAAATAATGATGACAAAGAAGCACGTGCTATGCTGTCTCTTTGCTATTTTCTATCAGGAAATTCTTCAAAAGCAAAAGAAGAAGCATTGAAGTTAAGTGAAAATGACGGCGAAGCTTATCAACTTGCCAGCTCTCTTCTTGCAGAGTTGGGCTAAGCTTCACTTTTTGAGGTTATAAAGCCATGACAATGCTTGAATCAAAGCTTTTTACAGCCTTATCGGAGCTGGGTAATGCAAAGGGTTTTGGGCTAAAAAGTGAAGGCCCGGGCAAAGCCCCGGAAGACTTGGTGAAGGCTTTTGAGGAAGCTATGGCAAACCTTGATCAACATGCTTCTGATGCTCAAGCAAGTTTAAATGACTTTGGTTCTCATGAATTTTCTCAAGAGTTAACAAACGAAAAAGTGCATGAAATAAACTTTCAAGATGAAAATATAGGCATAGAAACCCAGCATGAAAACAACCGCTACAAAGGGCCTGCCGAAGAAGTTCCATCAATTTCAAGCACAGATGAAACTCAATCTTATAAAGTAAAGAATGATGAATCGGAAAACATAAACCCACATAATGTTCACAAAACGGAACATGCAGAAAATATCAAGCAACACTCAGAGGAACTGGTGCAAGAATTAAGCTCACTTTTTGAAAAGATTTCACAGCCGGGAGCTTCTTTGAGTCATATGGAGCTTTATAGAGCACAATATATTATGGGTATGTTAAAAGTTCAATCACAAGCCGGAATGAAAGTTTCACAAAATGTTTCACAAGGTTTAGAATCAATGCTCAAACAAAAAGAATAAAACTTGTAGGTGAATAAAGGTAGGTTCTAGAATATATGAAAAAATTAAAAGTCCTTTTAGTTCTTTTTTGCTTGCTTCTTAGTGGGTGTAATAGTGTTGAAATATATACAGGTTTAACTGAAAATCAAGCAAATTTAATGCTTTCAACACTTTTAAAACGCGGAATTCAAGCTGAAAAAGCTTCACTTGGGAAAGATGGATATAGTGTTAGCGTCAGCTCTGAGCAAACAGTGCAAGCACTTGAAATTTTGCATGAAAACTCTTTACCTCGTGAAGACTATCAAAACTTAGGCACTGTTTTTAGTGGGCAAAGCATGATTGCATCTGCCAGTGAAGAAAAATCACGTCTTGCTTATGCTATTTCACAAGAATTAGCCGACACTTTTTCACGTATTGACGGTGTTTTAAATGCAAGAGTGCATATTGTTTTACATGAGGTTGATACTGTCAGCAATGTAACAACAGAAGCCAGTGCTTCCGTTTTTATTCGTCATACACCTGATTCATCTGTTGTGAACTTTATTCCAAAAATTAAAGAACTTACTGCCGGCGCGGTTGCGGATTTAGAAATTGACAATGTTGCTGTTATGTTGGTGCCAGCACGTGATGATGTTACTGTGCCACCGCCTCAACAAACATCGGGCTTTAGCTTTTTCACTCAAAGTGGTTCGCTTAACTTTTCCTTCATAGGCTTTGCGCTTGCTATAGCACTTTTAATCAATGCACTTATCTTTGGAATTCAAATTATTAGGGAAAAACAAAAAAATAAAAGCCTTTCTGATAATAAGGAAAATGAATAATGCATCAAGATTTTTTCTATGAAATGTTAAAATATAAACCTTTGCTGTATAAAAAAATTCTTAAAGAATTTAGCCAAGAAAGCAAGAAATATGAAGAAGACTTCTTTGAAAATTCTTCTGATTTTCTATTTTCTAAAAATGCAGAAAAACAAAATTTAGTATTTCTTTTAGAAAATCCAAAAATAAAACAATACCTTTCAAAAGCTAAAAATGATTTTTCATGGGACTATACGCATGAAGAAAAAAGATTAACACTTCTCAGCAAAAAAGAACTTGAAAAATTGGCCCTTTATTTCGGAACTTCCATACATGCTCAAGAAATTGCCCATACTGTTCACAAAGAGAAACTTTTACCACTTAAAAATGACTTGGGTGATGAATTATATGTTTATGCTTTGGAAAGAGGGCAGTATATGCTTTTGCAATTAGCTGATATTTTATCAAAATTTGATAAAGACCTTGCACTTGTCGAACGTGTAAAATTGCATGGGCAAGTAGCTTTAAAAATAATCACTTCTTCATGGAGCGATAAAGAAAAAGAAAAGCTTCCTCTTTTAATACAAAAAGAAAGCCAGATGGAAAAAGATGGATTCAAGTTTTCAGAAAATGAATTGCATGCAATCTATTTTGCATTAAAAAAAATTCTTATTAAAGAAATTACAAGCGAGTGGCAGCAATGTTTAGACTAAATTCAAACAAAATACGCTTAGCACCCGAAACAAAAATCATTAAGGCTAAAGATTATGGACTTTACCTTGAAGCTTCAGATATCATTACAAAAGCTGAAGAAAAGGCAAAAGAAATAGAAGAAGAAGCCAAAAAAGTGTATGAAAGCCAAAAAAAAGCCGGCTATGAAGATGGCATATTAGAAGGCAGAATGGAGTATGGCGAAAAAATGCTTGATACAGCCATGGCTGCTATTAATTATTTAGAAAATTTAGAAGAAGCTCTTGTAAAAACAGTAAATTCTGCGGTAAGAAAAATTATCACAGATATTGATAAAGATGAGCTTATTGTAAAGATTATACGTTCTGCACTTTTGCATATGCACTCACAACAAAAAGTTTTATTGAAAATATCTGCAGAAGATGAAGATGCTGTTCGCAATTCTTTAGATTTAATGCTTAAAACAGCACCCGGCTCTTTGTCATATATTGATATTGTTGTTGATCCTCGTATGAATAGGGGCGATTGTATTTTAGAAAGCGAATTAGGCCTACTTGATGCAAGTTTAGATACTCAATTAAGAATTTTAGAAAATGCACTTCTAAAAAAAGTGAAGAACTAGCATGGCTTTTGAATATATAGAAGAAATTTTAGATGAAACCATAAAAAACCTCTCTACCATTGAGGTTCGTGGCAGGGTTGACCAAGTCATTGGCACGATAATTCGTGCTATTGTGCCCGGTGTGAAAGTGGGTGAACTATGTATCTTGAGAAATCCCTTTGATTCATGGACTCTTAAAGCAGAAGTTGTTGGTTTTATTAAAAATATAGCCTTACTTACCCCTTTAGGGGATATGCAGGGCATTTCCCCCACAACTGAAGTAATACCAACAGGTGAAATTCTTTCCGTTCCGGTGGGTGAAGAGCTTTTAGGTAGAGTTATAGATGGAGTAGGTGAGGCTTTAGATAGTGGCCCTGCAATTAAAACAAGAATACGCTATCCTGTTTATGCAGATGCCCCAAACCCAATGACGCGTAAAATTATTTCAAAGCCAATTTCTCTTGGGCTTCGTTCTTTAGATGGTATTCTTACTTGCGGCGAAGGGCAAAGAATGGGAATTTTTGCTGCTGCAGGTGGTGGTAAATCCACCTTATTATCAAGCATAATAAAAGGTTGTTCTGCAGATGTGTGTGTGCTTGCCCTTATTGGTGAGCGTGGCAGAGAAGTGCGTGAATTTATTGAAAATGATCTTGGAGAAGAAGGCAGAAAAAAAGCTGTTTTGGTTGTTTCCACTTCTGACAGATCTTCAATGGAAAGATTAAAAGCAGCATATACAGCAACTGCAGTTGCCGAATTTTTCAGAGATCAAGGCAAAAGCGTTCTTTTGATGATGGACAGCGTAACCCGCTTTGGCAGAGCACAAAGGGAAATAGGTCTTGCAGCAGGTGAGCCGCCTACAAGGCGAGGCTTTCCGCCTTCTGTTTTTTCACAGCTTCCAAAACTTATGGAAAGAGCCGGCAATAATCACAAAGGATCAATTACCGCTTTATATACTGTTCTTGTTGAGGGCGACGACATGACAGAACCTATTGCAGATGAAACACGTTCAATACTTGACGGACACATTATTCTTTCACGTAAGCTTGCTTCTGCAAACCATTATCCGGCAATAGATGTTCAGGCAAGTGTGAGCCGTGTGATGAGTGCTATAACCTCAAAAGAACATAAAGAAGCAGCACAAAAACTAAGAAAAATTTTAGCAAAATATGCTGAAGTTGAACTTTTGGTGCAGATAGGTGAATATAAAAAAGGAAGTGATGAAGAGGCTGATTTTGCTCTTGACAGAATTCAAGCTGTAAACACTTTTCTAAAACAAGGGCTTGATGAAAAAAGTTCTTTTGAAGAAACCCTTCAAGCACTACAAAAGGTTGTTTCTTGATTTATCCACTGTCTGCCCTTCTAAGCGTGCGTCATTATCGTGAAGATTCTGCAAAAAATGACGTACTTATAGAAGAAAAAAAATTAAAGCTTGAAAAAGAAAAATTTAAAAAATTAGAGGATGAAGTTTTTCGTTATAAAGAAAAAATGCCTGAGCTTGTTGAAGCTGAATATGCCAAAATAATTGGCAAAAAATGCAAAATGAAAGATATTGATATAACAAAAGAAGAGGTTGCAAAAATTGAGCAGGTTTTAGTTGATAAAGAAATTAAGCTAGAAGCTCAAAAGCAAGTTCTTGTTGCAAGTGAAGAAAGTCTTCAAAAAGCTAAAATTGCATTAAACTTTGCAAGAAAAGAAGCTTCAAAAATAGAAAAGCATAAAGAAATTTGGTCTGAAATCGCAAAAAAAGAAGCTGAACGCCTTGAAGACTTGGAGCTAGAAGAGTTTTCAACGCATAAAGAGCTTGACTAATTTTTTTATACTGAATATAATTTATAAAATTACACCTTTGGCACATAACTTGCTTATAAGAATAAAATTGAATTGATTAACAACGAAGTTGGCAGGCAGAATATATGCCTTTATGAGTAAATTATGCCAAATTCAAAGGAAGTAAGTATGAGTAGAATAGAGTCTTCAAATACCTCTGCATCAAGAGCAGAATCAAATGACAATATTGTAGCGCCTGATGAAAAAACTAAAAATGAGTTTAATCAACTTTTGCACGCTAAAAGCCAGCTAGAAAAAAATGAAAAACTTCTAAAACAAAGCGAAAAAATGCTCTCTCAAAAGGCTTTTCATGAGCAAGGTCAATCAATGCCAAGCCCTGATTCACTTTTTGCTTCATTACAAAATAATCAAAGTAATGAAACAAAGCTAGGGGCTGCGCAAAATATGGGTCAAACAAATTTTGATACAAGCCAAATTCAAGAAATTGCAGACAGAATTTTGGTTGCTACAAATAAAGATGGCTCACAAGAGGTACGCATTTCCATAAATGATCAAGCCTTAGCCGGAACTGAAGTACGCATTAATAAATCATTGGATGGGCAACTCAATATTCGATTTGAAACAAGCAATGCCAATTCATTTCAAACTCTTGTAAGCTCTCAAGACATATTAAAGTCTGCCCTTGAAACTCAAGCAAGCAATGTGCGAATTGAAGTTTCACAAGGCTCACAGCAAGGGCAAAACCAAGGTGAATCACGTGGAAAAATGGGCTATTTTCAAGAAGATGAAGAAATGAATTAGCTTTCCTTTAATTTAATAAATATATTTTCTTTTAATTTAATAAATATATAAAGTAGATGCGCATGAAACATAATTATACTACAATAGAAGCAGTTTTTCATAATTCTCTGATTCTTCACCTTGAAAAATTAGAGTTTACGATTGCAAATACAGCCTGTTCTTTGAGCTATCTACCTGATTGCCCGTCTTTTTCACCTGCACTCTCTTTAAATTTCAATTTTTTGCAGGAGAATAACAAAGCAGATTTTTTTGATTTATCTTTTCTTTCATTGCATAAAGATACTTCTGCTCTTGATAATTTTGAAGAGTTGCCAAGCAATTTAAAACAAGCAATAGCTGAATTTGTTTTTGAAGATATTTTATCTGCTCTTTCAAAACAACTTGAAATGCCAATTACTTTTCTTAGCAGTGCTGAGCCTGTTGATGAAAGTAATTTACTTTATCCTTTTAGCTTTAATTTTACATTTTTAGATAAAAGTTGTCCTATAACCCTCTATCTTACAAGTAAAAGCCTTGAAGCCTGCCTTCCAAGCCTAAAGAAGCTGCCTAAGAAAAAACAAGACTTAAGCACAATTGCCCTTGCTTGCACCGTGCAAATAGGCAGTGTTGACTTATCTCTTAGTGCGTTGCAAAATCTTGAAGCAGGTGATGTTATTTTACCGGATACGCTAACCTACACAACAAAAGAAAGTAATGATAATGTTGCTGTTTTTACTGCACTTGGAATGAGTGAATACAATAATTTTCCGCAATTTTTATGCACTATTGAAAACTCTATGCTTACACTAAAACAAATATATAGCCCTATAGAGGAAAAAAACATGAGCGAAGAAAATCAAATACAAAGCGAAATTCAAGAAAATATACCTCAAGAAGAAGCTGAAAATTCATCTTCCGAAGAAAAAAAGAAAGAGCAAAGTGCTATACAAGAATCTAATTTCAGTGATATAAAAGTAAAACTTGTTTTTGAACTTGAAAGACGTATGATGAGCATAAGTGAATTGCAAAACCTTCATGTAGGAACAAATATCTTACTTGAATCTGATAAAAACTCACCTATAACTCTTATGCTTTCAGATACAGCATTTGCTAAAGCTCGTTTTGTGGATATTGATGGCCAATATGGTTTGCAACTTACCGAAATTTTAGTAAAAAAAGACTAAGCATGACAAATATTAATCCACTTCTTATGGTTTTTGGGCTGGCAATTCTTGGGCTGGCACCATTTATGCTCATGATGGTTACATCTTATGTGAAAATTGTTGTTGTTACAAGTCTCATAAGAAATGCTCTTGGTGTGCAGCAAATACCCCCTGCTATGGCATTGAATGGGCTTGCAATTATCTTTACTATTTTTATTATGGCTCCGGTTGCTGAGAATACAGCAGATTTACTTCAAAGCCAAACAATAAGTGAACAGCCTTCAATAACAGAAGTTATTCAAGTTGCTGAAAATGTTTCCGGTCCTTTAAGAAATTTTCTTTCAGCAAACACGGATCAAAATACCTTGCGTGCCTTTATGAACACAGCAAAAAGAATTTGGCCGACTGATAAGCATCACACTATAACAGCGGATAATTTATTTATTCTTGTTCCGGCTTTTAGCATAACCGAGCTTACAAAAGCTTTTCAAATTGGATTTTTGTTATATTTGCCTTTTGTGGCTATAGATTTGATTATTTCAAATATTCTTCTTGCCATGGGTATGATGATGGTTTCACCAATGACAATTTCTTTGCCTTTTAAGTTGCTTTTATTTGTAACTTTGGACGGCTGGCTGAAAATAAGCCAAGGCCTACTTTTGAGCTATAAAAATACAATGTAAAAAAATAAAAAGGATTATCTATGCAAATTAACTGTTTAGAAGAAAAAGATGTTTCTATTGTACAAGTAAGTGGTAGGATGGATGCCACTACGAATGCAGACTTTGAAGAAGCCTGCAAAGAGTTACTTTTAGCTGGAAAATCAAAACTAATTATAAACTTTGAAGATTTAGAATATATAAGTTCAGCCGGTCTTCGCGGAATTCTTACTATAGTAAAACTTGCAAAACAGCAAAACTCAAAAATTGTTTTCTGTGCTTTACAGGATATGGTAAGCGAAGTTTTTAAAGTTTCCGGTTTCACTTCAATGCTTTCCATTTATCAAAATAAAAATGAAGCACTTCTAAGTATACTTGAAGCATAACATAAATATAAAAGAGAATTTTTATGCCCTATATTAACCTTGATGCTAAAATTGAAAGTCTTGAAATCGCAAGAGAATTTCTTCATAAAGTGATTGACCCAAGCTTTGCAAAAATTTCAATGATGGAACTTGCCATTGAAGAAATTTTAATAAATGTTATCAATTATGCCTATAATGATGTTAAAGATTCTAATTCAATAAAAGATGCGGACAAGTTTGGGAAAATTGAATTTGGTCTTAGGAAAATCCGCTTTGACAATCAACCTTATTACGCTATTTGGGTAAAGGATTGGGGAAAATCCTTTGATCCTTTTGAAGACGTTTCAGAACCTAATATAGACCTTGATGCCGATGATAGGCCAATAGGCGGCCTTGGAATTCATTTGGTAAAAACTGTTTCAAACCATCAATGTTATTGCGATGATGAAGGTGCTAATATAGTAGAAGTATACTTCTCACTTTCAGAAGATAGAACGCAAGTATCAGCCAACTAATTTTATAGCTTTATTTCAAATTATGAAGGCAAGTAATCTTTTTATTCATCTTTTTTTATTTCAATTTTCATTACTGAAAAGTAATAAACTTTTTCTTGCTTTGCTCTTGTCTTTTTGTGTTTTACAGCCTCAAATTTTATTTTCTCAAATATTGATGCAAGAAAGTAGTGTAGAGTATAAAGAAGCTGAAAAGCTTGTTCCGATTTATAAGAGTAATGAGGGCTTTATAGACCCGCCTCGCACAGTGAAAAAACAATATAATATGCTTCAAGAGATTGATGTTTACACACTTTCACCTTATGCAAAGCTTTTGCTTATGAATCATATGGTAGATGTTCGAATATATAAAGACCTTGCTAGCTCTGAAATTGACTGGGATTCTATTGCTTCACTTGCAAGCAAAAAGCACGGCCTTCAAAAAGAGCTTATTCTTGCGGTTATTCAAACTGAATCAAATTTTATTGCAGATGCAACCTCCCGCGTTGGAGCACAAGGAGCTATGCAAATTATGCCGCAAACTGCAAAAGAATTAGGGCTTGAGGATCCGTTTAACGCTTCTGAAAATGTTGATGCAGGCACACGCTACCTCAAGGCACAAATTGAAAGATTTCAAGATATTGAATTAGCTTTAGCCGCTTATAATGCTGGGCCGGGGAATGTTATTAAATATAATGGAATTCCGCCTTTTGAAGAAACACAAAATTTTGTGAAAAAAGTGCTGTCTCATCTATAGTCAAGGATTTTTTATGAAAAAGCATACTATTTTTCTTTTTACTTGGATTATCTTTTTTGCTTTACACTCTTTTTGTCAAGCTAAAATCCGTATTGCATATATTGAAGGCGGTGAATTTGAAGACTATAGGTTGATTCTTGACGGAACAGCACGTGAATTACAAAGTTTTGGAATTATAGAAAATGGTAATGCAAAACTTTCACCTGGTTTTAGCAGTGAAGAGCTTTGGACTTGGCTTTCGGAAAATGCTAAAGGCTCTAAACTTGAATTTGTAAAAGATGCATATTATTCAGGGGACTGGGATGCACAAAAACAGAAAGAAAATATTTTAAACCTTGAAAAACGCATACAAGAAAAAAATGATATTGACCTTATTTTTGCTTTTGGAACAGTTGCAGGAATTGATGTAATAAAAAATATAAAAAATGTTAATATCATGAGCATGTCAACAACTGATCCTGTAGCAACAGGAATAAGTAAATCTGCCGAAGATTCGGGTAATGATTACATACATGCCACCATAGAGCCGGATCTTTATCTTAAACAATTAACTTTATTTCATAATATTTTTCAGTTTGAAAATATGGGAATTTGCTTTGAAAATTCAGAAAGCGGAAAAGGCAGTATTGCCTATGACGCTATAAAAGATGCTGCAAGTAAAATTGGCTTTAACCTTATCGAGGGCGAAATTCCTGTTTTGAATAACAGCTTTAATAATATTGATTTGCGAATACAATGCCATGAAGAGCTTGCTCCTCAAGTTGATGCCATGTATCTTACTTTTGGGGTTGGCAATCAACGTGTTAGATATATTGAATTACTACAGCCTTTTATTGACTATAGAGTGCCAACTTTTTCTCAAGCCGGCCCACAAGATGTGGAGCATGGGGCTTTGCTGAGCATGGCTGCAATTGATTTTACCTCTATGGGTGCATTTGAAGCAAATGTAATAAAAGAAATTATTGATGGAAAAAAACCTCGTGAAATTAGCCAAATATATATTGGGCGTTCAAGTATTGCTGTGAATTTACGCATGGCTATGGAAATTGGTTGGGATCTTTCTTTTGAACTTTTGGCAGCTGTAGATGTTATTTATAGTCAGATTTCAAACGATGAATAAATGCGTTAATTCGATTAATCAGTAATGAGGATTTTTTATGAGCACATATGAAACTATTTGGGGTTGGGTAAAAGATCTAGAAATCAATAGCATTCCCTTGCCTGATGGAAATGGGCAATGCAGTGTAGCTCTTGGTGATGATTTTGTTTTAAATCTTGTGGTTAACCCAAAACCAGAAGCAAATATTGAAGATTCGCTTTATCTATATATACCTATTTTTCATATTGATGTGAGTGAGCATAGCATTACTTCTGAAAAAAAACTCAAAATGCTCACTTATATCGCAAAGCAAAACCTTCCGGGAATTCTTCCAAGCGGCTTTAGAATCGGTTTTTTGGAAGAATCACATTTCTTTATTCTTTCTGCACGCTATGATGGAACAAAGCTTGCAAGTATTGATTTGCAAAATAATATTAGCCAACTTTCTTCTCATGCTTATATACACAGGGATATGCTTAGAAAGATTGCTCTTGATAAAATTGAAGTAAGCGACAATTTAATTGGCAATCATAGCAATAATTCCATAAAAGAAGAAAATGATGCACAAAACATGGATTTGCTGCATGCATACATGCAAGTTAATTCAGGTATTAAATTATAATTTTGCTTTAGTTCAAACTTTATGTTTCATGAGGAGTATATATATGGCTCAAATAAGTGCAAGCACAATTACAAGGCCTATAGATGATGGCACAGTTGAAGTAACAGATTCTCCTGTTGAAAGCACGCCGGCAAGCCCTTCTGAAGCTTCGCCTTTGCATGAAGCATTGCCAAGAGAAGCAATAGGCCTAGAATTTACAAGCGATGCTTCAGCAGCTGGCTCTGTGCTTCCTGAAAGCATTTTAACAGCACTTGAAAGTGAAGATGAAACCCCTTCAAGCCGCACAATAGAGCATGAAGCAACCTTTCATATGTTTGATGGCGTCAGTGATGAAATAAGAACTTTTAAAGGAAATGCTTTTGCCTTTGTTAAAGCTCCTTCAACTTATGAAAAGATTTTATCTTTATTGGAAGATACAAGCATAGCAGGCCTTTCACAAAGAAATGTTGATAAGCTAAAAAGTGCTTTGGCTAATGTTGTAAGGTTTAGTGATAAGAAAAAGATCGTTGAGGATCCACACATTCAGATTAGCCGTATAATCGGTAGAATCAAAATGGATATGGTTTCACATGGTAATACACTCCTTAGGGCTGAAGGCAGAGCCGAAGAAATGCAAAAACAAGAATTTAGTTTTACAAATTTTTTTCATCGTGTAGGCAAAAAATTTGAAAAGCATGGCTTTATTCATGCCATAAAAACCATAGGCACTTCCTTTCACAGGGCTTATTTTACAGATAAGCAGCAAGAACTTTTTCAAGCTCTTTCAAAGCTAAGCAGTGAAAGCATTAAAGAGGCCAGGCTTGAAAGTTTGCACCATATACTTTCAACATTAAGCTCTTCTATTGATGAGGCAATGGAAAGAATAGCACAAGGTGGCACACATGCAAATCCGCATATCATCATTACTTCAATCCATAGGCAAATTAATCGCTTAGAAAGCCTTTATAAAAGTGAGGATTTCAACAGTAAATTATTTTCCGGATTTGCTTCTGTAAGTGAAAATTTAAGAAATAGCATCATGCCAAAATTATATGAAGCTTTGGGAAGAAGTTTAACAACTAAAATCGATGCTTTGCCTCAAAGTGATGAAATGACAGGCGAAAGAAAAACAATGCTTAGAAATACTTTGTATAATATGTTTTCTACAGCCTATCTTGATGATTCTATGCTTGAATTTGTTGAAGCTGCAAAAAATCTTGATAGTGAAGTTTTTACAGCGCTTCTTACCACATATCAAACTGCATTAGATGCCATTAAGAATAAAGATATTGATGCAAAAGGAAAACAAAAATCTTTAGAAAGTGCTTATTTTGCTCTTGATAAAGTATTTGGCAAAAATCCGCAGCTTGAGAAAACTCTTATATCATTAAAGCAATATCTTTCAACTTCATTAGTCAACGAAAGTCGAGTAAGCCCTCAGGAAAGAAAAAGACTTTTAGAAATAGAAAACATAAATATTCAAAATCAGCATGCTTTTTCTCATCTTTCTTCATTTCTTTTGGCAGACTTAGATGAAAAAACATTAGAATTTGCCGGCTTAGAGCCACCGGTAAATCCGCAAGATATAACTGAAGAGCATCTTTTTTCTTTTATAAATAATCGCCCTGCAAGTGCAACTTTTTCTTATGATATTTTAACTCTCACAAGTCTTTTCATGTATTTAAAATTCAAAAATCCAACTATGGGTATTGATGATATAAAAGCAAAGCTTCCAAAAAGCTTGCATGATCTTGCTTCAAGAATTTATTCAGAACTTCCAGAAGGACCTGTTTTGGAAAAAAATCGAGTGAACACAATCTTAGCTAAGCTTATGTTCGACACCCAGACTCATTATATGGAATTGCTTGGCTTAATCCCGGCATTGAATAGGGCTGAGATGACTGACCCTGAAAAAGTTGAAAGCCATGGAAGAAAAGCCTTAAACAGAAATATTTTTGCAATTTTAAGCCCAATGTTTAGTGAAGACTTGATAAAGGAAATGGGGCTAACCCAGCCAATAAACCACTTGGAAATAGACGAAAGCAATTGGCTTCAATTGCTGGTTGAGAATAAAGATCTTAATTTTGCTCAACAAAAGTTAGCTTTTATTGCATTTTTAAATCAAGCTCAAGCACATAAACTTGAACTTTCACAAGAACTTCTTACTTTGATGCTTCCTGAAGAATTTAAATCTCAGGTGGAAGATGTTATTGTAAGTTTAGGTGATTTGAAATCTATAGACACTCAAAAGCTTATGGACTTAGCTAAAGAAACTTTTGATAGTGTTGCCACACCTGTTTCCAAAGAATTTCTTGACAGTGAAACTATTCAAAGCACATTGGCAAGCCAGCTCACACTATTCTTAACTAATTCATTTAACCTTAACCCAACTCAGGTTCGTGATACAGATTCTCTTGTTGCCGCCTTCAAGCAAATCCACAGTGAAGGCTATTCTATAGCAGGCGATAGCACAAAAGACTTGTTGGAACATTTAAGCCATAGTCCACGAGTAAAGCTGCAAGGTGCTCCTTTAAACCCGTCAGATTATGATATCTATCATAGAAAGAGAATTTCTGTAAAAGAATATAGAAGATACTTGGAATTATTCAGTAAAAGTGATTCTGACCTTAAAAAAGAATTTGAGTCGGAGCATGGCTTACCAGCTAAAGAGCTTATAGTTCCCTTTATAAAACAACACAGCGATTTATTTAATCTTGCTTTTTTACTTACATTTAAACAAATTCGTGCCGAAAATCCTTTTGCAAAGCACGAAGAAGCAATAAGTGATATTTTTAAATCGCCTGAGCATATTTCCTTTTTGAAAAATTCCTTTTTATCTTTAGGAATTAAGGAAGAAGAAATAGATGGACTTATGAAAATTGCTCAATTTGCTGCTGATAGAAAGGAAAGTTTTTACATACCTCATACCCACAAAAAAAGTCTTTTTGATACCGCTTTATATTGGCAACTCCATGTTCCATTTTCTGCGAAAGGTGATTTTGTATATTATGATGACCGGAAGGATACTCATTTTCTTTCTGAGTTTAATAGGCGCTATGGCGAAGGAAGAAAGCTTCAAATTATTGCTTCCTCTACTCCCTCACTTGTAAAATTGTATGAAGATTATAAAATCCATCAAAAAGTACGTAGAGAAGTTGGAACTTTGTACAGGGCGGACTCAAGCAAAGTTGTTCGCTTCCCCTATCCTTTTACAACCAGCTCACAAAGCCACGATGAAGCATCACTTGAACAAAAATATTTTGAAGCTACGATTGAAAAAAATTCCGAAGGCAATATTGTGGTTCATGTATCTAAAAAGATGGCTGAGCTTTTAGGGCTTGACAATGGGCAAATAACTCCAAATCAGCTTGGAATTGAAATTCAGCAAAGAAATGTGCCAAGCACAAGCTTTACTTTTTCTGATGAAGAAAATGCAAGCTTTTTCTTTGAAAGGCTTTTAACCGGAAATTTAAGAATAGATGAAAGAAATAAATTGATTGGAAGCCCCATGTATGATGATAATAACTTCTACTTTATGGCTATGGTTGATGGAAAGCCTATAGTTCGCACACTTTCTGCAGCCAGATTAAGCAATTCTTCTCAAACAATAGCCAAAACAGACAGCCAAGACGGCTCAAGCTTTATTATACACAGTAGTGGCACAGCAAAATCTTTTGTTTATTCAAAAAAACCTAAACTTCAAAGAGTGATTATGCGCTTGCAAAAAAATGCAGACAGAACTAAGCCAAATATAAATCATTTTACCTTTTCTTATACTGCAAAAGCCATCTATTCAAAAATAACTGGAGAGCTGGAAGACGTGCAGCTTGCTATAAGCTTTAAACCTCATTATCACTCTCACGGTGATTTGAGAGTTGTTGCAAGACATTTTAGAGAAATGTATGGCGCTCCTGCAGAAAAAGGAAAAAAAGTAAGTCTTGCAAGAAGACTCTTACGCTTAGGCAGTGAACAAACAGGAGGAGCAAGGCTTTACCATTCTTATATTCAAAGTGCAAACCAAAATCCTGCAATGCTAAGCTCAATTATTTCTGATTTTGCACACTATGGCTAAATTTATGAAGTAAAAGTTAGAATTATAATTTATTCACCTTTGTTCCTGCATAGGTGAAGCTTCCCTTTACCATGCTGTAAAAAGAACCCTTGTCAATACCAATAGGCTTGCCGCAAAGGCAGAAAATTTTGCCATCACGCTCTAAAACTTCATAAAGTTTCTTTATACGCTCTTTATGGCAACGAACAACTTCGCCTTGTCCAAGCTTTTGATACTTCCATAACTTGCGGCGGCATGCCGCACACTTTACTGTTAACATAAAAATAATATATTAAAGATTAAAAAAATTTGCAATACATAACTTTATAAATTTTTTGTAAAATATTTAATAAAAAAAGGGATTATGATAAACATAATCCCTTTGATTTTATTTACTGCTAAATATTATTCAACTTTTTCCATTGCATCTTGTAGTTCTTGGGCTTGTTGTGCAAGGCCTTGTATCGCTTCTGCTGATTGTAAGATAGCATCAGCATTTTGGTTTACAAGTTTATTAAGTTCACTCATAGCTTGAGCAATTTCATCAGAAACAGTGGTTTGCTCACCGGCTGCATTAGCAATTTGATGAATCATATCAGTATTCATACCGGTTATATTTGCAATTTCTTGCAAGGCATTTTCTGAAAGGTGTGCGTATTCAGCTGTTTGTGTTATTTGATCAACAACACGTGAAACCTCTTCTTGGTTTGCTGTGCTTGATTCTTGAATTGATTTAACACTATTGCTTACTTCGCGGGTTGCATCCATTGTTTTTTCTGCAAGTTTTCTAACTTCATCGGCAACAACTGCAAAGCCTCTGCCTGCTTCGCCTGCTCTTGCTGCTTCAATAGCCGCATTAAGAGCAAGAAGATTTGTTTGATCAGCAATATCTGTAATTACATTGATAATACTTCCAATGCCTTCTGACAAGCTATCAAGTTTTTCCATGTTTGAAGTTAGGTTATCAGCTGAACCAGTAAGTGTTTCCATAGCCTCTGACATTTGTGAAATTGTTTTAATTCCTTCTTGAGCTTTTTCAAGAACAATATTACTTTGATTAGCGGTATTAGAAGCATTTGAAGCTACCTCTTGAACAGATGCGTTCATTTCGGTCATGGCGGCACTTGTGCTTTCAATGCGTTCGCGTTGGAAACTAGAACCTTTTACAATTGAATTACTTTGTTGTAACAATTCTTCTGCTGCTGCTGCAACTTTTACAGCAACACCGCTTGCTTGTTGCGACATTTCTTTAATAGCTTCGCCTTGTTCTTGCACTTTTGTTATATCTGCCAAAAATTCAATATAAGCAACAGGTTTTTTATCTAAATCATAGAGCGGGCTTGCCTGAACATCTAAAATAAGTGAGCTACCACCGGGAAGACATGCGGCAATGGCATTGATTTCTGTTTGCTTATCAAAGGCTGTTTTGCCTAAGCAATGCTCATTATGGCAAGCAGGTGATTTGAAGTGATCACCACAATGTGTTCCTTCAACATTTTCACATTTAACCATTTTTTTACCGGTTTTATTTATGTATAGGACTGAATTTTCAGGTGTTGCAGTAAATATACCTATTGGCATATCGTCAACAAGGCTTAAATATGTTTTTCCTAGAATATTCACACTATTAACAAGGCGTCCAAAACCATTTTCAAATTTGCTACTTTCAATTTCAGCAGTTAAAACACCGCTTGAAACCATATTTGCAGTTTTATAAAGATCATCCATTAAATTTGTGATAATTGTTCTGATTCCGGTGATAGCTTCAACAACTTGCCCCACATCACCTTTTTCTTTTACTTCTATTGTAGCATTAAAGTCGCCGTGTGAAATGCTTTGAGCATAGTTTGCCATTTTCTTTAGAGTAGAAGAAAGATTTGAAATAATAAGAAGTGTAATAATAATACTCAACAATACAACTACTGATGAAATCATAAGGATTTGTGAAGAAGCTGTTTCTGTTACGCTTGTGATGTTGTATAATTCGGTATTTGCACCGGCACTGGCATTTTTACTTAATTCAAGAATAATTTCAAAAACACTTTCTCTTAAGTTTGCGAGTTCTGAGTTTTCGCTTGCTAGTCTTGTGGCTTCAATATCAATTTCGTGTGAAAGCTCTTTAAAGTTGTTTGCAGAGAGTTGAAGTTTATCAAATGCTGCTGCATCAACAAAAAACCTTGAATCTCTAATTGCAATAATCTCTTCAAGTTCTTTCAATGCAACTGCCTCTGCTGCTTTGGCACTATCAAATGATTTTGGGTTTTGCGAAAGCAAAAAAGAATCTAAATGTCCATGATAGCTAACAATTTTTTTCTCTACTTCAATGATTTTATTTGCAATTTCAAATTCATTTGCATCAAAAATTGATTGCAGAACGCTTTCTAAATCTTGCATAAGTTCATTTTCAGCTTGACTAAGTTCACTTTCTATAGATTCTTTTAATTCAGTTGCATGGCTTACATATTGATCAACAGAACGAGAAAATTCTTCAAGCATGGTAATTGCTCTTTGAACATTGGGTTTGCCGCTATCAGAAACAAGATTCAATAATTCTTTATTGCCTTCTAACGCACTTAAGGCAGCTTTTTTAATATTATCGCTTTCTTCTTTTTGATGATGAAGATTAAACTGGTCAATGTAATAAGCAACTTTATACAATTCAACTTCAACTTGATAGGCAATTGAATCTGCTTTATCAAATTTTGCAAATTGATTGATGCTGCCACTTGACTTATAAGCTGCACTATAGCTAATAAATCCCAAGATAACAGTCATGAGGGTAATAAATAAAAACCCTGCTACTATACGTGCCTTTGTTGTCATACCGCCTCCTAAAATAAAAAAATACCCACTATTAATTTAAATAATTTAAATAATTAAATTATTTTTTTCAAAATTTACTTCTCTTTTAATATCGCCTTTAAATTATAATACTTTAGGCGTAAAGCGGAAATAATTATAGATTTACAAATAAAAAAAATGAGAAAGTGCAAAAGCACCTCCTCATAAAAGTATATCTATCTGATTTTTTGAAAGAAATGAGATTTTGCTTTAGTTTGCTCTTGTTTGCTTATTCTTTTTCCGCTTTAATTTTAAGAATCTCAAGGTCTTTGATAAATATTTTTCTTCCTTCAAGTATAATTGCACCACACTCGACTAATAAGGAAAGTTGACGTGAAAGAGTTTCCCTTGCAAGGCCTAGAAGGCTTGCCAAGTCTTCACGTGAAAGGTTGAAAGGCACACTGCCTTGAACGCCTTCCAAGAAATATCTGTGTAATATATAGCCTGCAACTCTTTTTGTTGCATTTCGTTCGCCTTGTGCCGCCAATTTATGCACAAGCATGCGTTGCCTTACTGCAAATAAAGAAAGCATGGAAAGTGCAAAATCGGGTGATTTTCTCACAAGTTCAAAGCACACTTTTTTAGGAAAAAATAAAAGCTTTGTTTTTTCCATTGTGATCGCTGTCAAGGGTTGTGTATTATTTTGGAAGATTGCACCTTCTCCTAATGAGTATCCTGAACGAACAACAAAGAGCACAAGCTCTCTTCCATCAGAAGTAATGCGGATCAGTTTAACAAAACCTTCAAGTACAAAATAAAAACCTTGTGTTTCTTCACCTTCTGTAAATATAGTTTTGTTTGCTTGCAATTCAATAATCTTTAAAGAAGAGCAAATATAATCAATATCGCTCTGAGGAAGGTCAGTAGAAAGTTTTAGCTGTTGTAAATACTCAAGTAATGGCATGCGGTAAGTTCCTTTAAAATAGATTAAAGAATTATAAATTTACATTACAAAAAAATCAGCACTTTGTCCATATTCAATGTATGCGCACAAAATGCTGATTTTTCTTATAACTTTAGTTTATATTAATGTGCTTTCTTAGGCATTTCATAAACTGGTTCTGCTACTGGAAGCGGTTTCAATAAATTCAACCATACATGTGTTTTCAGGTATTCAGGATCTTGTTGCAATTTTCTTGACATTTCAAGAATTGGCGGAACAAGAGTTCTGATATCTTCTGAAAGTGCTGCTGCTGTAGTATAGTTTGCAGCCTGCATAGCCAAGTCAATAGCTTTTTGGCTTGCAATGATTGATGATGCTAATGTATCAAGAGATTTTGCAGGGTTGTGGAAACCAACGCCGTTTTCAGCTGATACATAATCCCAGAATAATTGAGCTTTACGAATATTATCACGAGCTTCAAGGATAAGTTCATTATAATTAGGTGCTTTTGAGTAAGAAAGTTCAGCTAAGCGTACAGCTTCGTGAGCTTTTACAGAAAAGTCTTGAGCAGTGATTAATTGTTCATAAGTTTTTTCTTGAGTATATTCAACTCTTTCACGTAGATATTCAGCAGTTTTGTCTGAGTGGCATTGACGGCAAGCACGCATTTCTTTATCTTTCAATGGGCTTGTCCACCAGTGTGATGACATTTTTTGTTTGTCTTCTGCTAATACAAATGGCATATGGCAGTCAGCACAAGCTACGCCTGCTGAACCATGAGGGCCATCCATCCACATTTCGTATTCAGGGTGTTGAATTTTAATCATAGGAGTTTTTGAAGCAGGGTGAATCCAATCATAGAATTGGCCTTCAAAACCTTCCACATTTCCATCACCGTGAGATTTGTAATATTCATACATATCTTCAGGATTAAAGCCATTTGCCCATGGGAATACAGGCTTTTTGGAAGCACCTTGTTTTGGTTCTGTGAAATAATATTCAACGTGGCACTGAGCACAAACTAAACTACGCATTTCATTGCGAGTAAGGTCAGCTTCTGTTCTGCCTGTGCTTTCAATCCAAACTTTAAGGGGTTCACTGTAAAGTTGAAGTTCCATTGTTTCTGAATTATGGCAGTTAGCACAGCCTATAGTATCTTCAAAAACGTCAATTTTATCGCGGAATTCGTTCACGTCCATTGCCCAGAAATCATCACCATATTCTTCAACAAGCGGAACCATTTGAGGTGTTTTACAGTTCCAACAAGTTGCAGGCAAGCCGCCTTTTACATTATAACGGTTAATACGATCGATTTCTAAAAGGTCATGTATTGCATAGGTGTGGCCACGAGCTTCATTATACTCATACATAAATGGATAGCCTAGCCATAAATTTTTCAAATAAGGCTGAGTATATTCATAGCCTTTTGGAAGTGGATTAACATTATCATTCTTTCTAAAATTCACTGAGCCTTTAAACTTTGTCATGACTTCAGCTTCGTCATTACGTTTGAAAGAAAGAGCATGATTTGGAAATTTTTCCATAATAGGTGTATTTTTATATTCTTTTTCACCTAAACCTGTGGCATAAACAGGTGTTTTCAATTCAGTTGTTACTTTTGAGTCATCACAACCTGCTAAAAAGAAGGGGATTGCCACAAAAGAACAGATGAGAAAATAAGGTATTTTATTCATAACTTACAATCCTTGTGTCTATAGGTTTCTTTTTCTGATGCGGAACACTGCGATGACAATCTATGCAAGCAGATTTAACATTCATAACATCTACATCCATATTTGTCATTCTATGGCATCTTATGCAGTTGTCGTTGATGATTGTTTTCATATCTGCTGTTGCCATAACAGGCACATCGTAATCCCCTACTGTGTTTTTATAAACATCAGTAACCCCTAGTTTCGCTTTTGTAAACAGATAGTTTACAACATTGTCATGCGGTAAATGACAGTCATTACACGTTAAATCCGCATGAAGTGAACCCTTATTTGACACTGCGGCAGGAAGCATCACGTGGCACGAGGCACAAAATGCTCGATCATTGGTTTCTTCAATAGCATACATAGAGCCACCAAATATTCCAAGTCCCAATACTATTCCCACAAGCAAGATGACAAAAGATGAGGTTTTGAAAAACTTCATAATCCCTCCTTACTTTATAAAAAATCACCACGATTCTTTACCTAGGTTTTACTTTTAGGTAGTTAAACATAATAAAAGTAATACTTATTATAATCTACAATAAAGAGCTGTTTTATTTCTGTGATTAATATCACATCGACATATTTTAAATATATTTACTAAATCTTCACTTAAATAAATAAGCCTTTTTCTTGGTTTAAGAAAAAGGCTTATGTGATTTTATAAGTAGTTTTATGATTTTTTAGATGCGTATGCTTTCTTTAATGTCTTCTATTCTGCTTCGTGCAAATAAAAGATAGGAAATAATAAGCTCTGTTGAATTGAAGCTTTTTGTCATAACAAGTGGATCATATTCACAAATTGCATTGAGGTATGACATTGCCCTGTCGTAGTTTTGTTTATTATTTTTATCAGCGATATCAGGATAAAGCTGATAAAGAGCCACAAAAAAATCTCTCACCACCAAGGCCATACCTTGTGCTTCATAAATTTTATTATCAATTTCAGTAAAAGATTCTTCTTCAACTGCTTCAGCCTGTAAAAGACCTATAGCATAACCAAGCAATTTATCACCCACAATAAGATCAAGGGCTTTATGGATATCATCAGATCTAAGATTATAAATAGCATTGCCTGCCATTAAATCGTTTTGATATTTCTCAACAAGCTCTAAGCCTTTATTATAATTAGATTCAGCTGAAGGAATAAATAATACACCCCAACGTGAGGGGCTTAAAGCAAAATGGTTCATTCTTGCAGCATAAAGATCGTCATTTTCTTTGTCCGCATTGCCCAATTTTGCTAAATCAGTGGAATAAAAGTCAACAATAGTTTTTGTTGCATTGTATACGCCGTATTGGCGATACGCCCTATTGTCAAGAATATATTTATTAAAAAGTATATCATTTGCAGTCCAGCCAAAAGGAGAGTCAAGCTCATATTTTATTTGATTGGTAATAGAATTTAATAATTCCACGCCTTTTTCTTCTTCTGTGGAGTCAGCACTTGCTTGAAGTGCATAAGTGTTTGTAAAAACAGCAGGATCTAATTTTGTATAGAGCTTTTGACTGCCCCAGATACAAAAAATAATTACTAGAAAGATAATTAGCTGCGTGGTTAAGACGGCAAAAACATCAAAAAGAGTTACCCTGTCTTCACACGCTTCATAATTATCACGCTTTTTAAATCTTGAAAAAAAGTTTTTCATGCTAAAGCTACCACCTTATAAATTTAAATTATTCAATTTATACTATAATAAATATATAGCCGATTCACACTAAAGTCAATGAAAATAAAGCTTATAAAAAGCAAGTTGTTCAATAATAAGGGTATAAAAAAATAATTTTTTTATTTTGATTTTTTAACTTGACATTTTTTTTACATTCTTTTAGAAACAAAGAAACATTACTTAGGAATACAAAAAATGTTAAAAAATCAAAACTTCTTCTTTTTTAGCTTTAGCTTTTTTAGCCAGCCCACAGCGCACGGGAAGGAGTCTTGTTGTATTCTTAAATAATAATTAGGGATTTACAAAAAAGTACAGCCGTTTCCGTGAGGAGGCGGCTTTTTTTTGTTTGGTGTAATTTTAACTTATAAAAAGGAAATGGACATGCTTTTGGATATTGCAATTTGGGTAGGGTATATTTTAGTATTCGTATGGCTTGCTAAAAAAGGAAGTGGTTATGATGTAACCACAACAGGTGCTGTTGGCTTTATTGTTCAAGCTTTTGCTTATGTCGCAACATATGTTTCGGCTGTGGCTTTGATTGGCTTTTCAGGCCTTTCATACATGTATGGAGTGCAAATTTCTTTAGTTGGCTTTGGTGTTGCGATTTTAGGCACATATTTCGTTTATCTTGTGCTTGCTTGGGACACTCGTAAACTTCAATTAACTTTAGAAGCAAGAACCCCTGCTCACCTTATTTCTTTAGGTCAGAACTGCCCTAAATTAAGAGTTTTGCTAGGATTAATTTTTGCCATTTTCTTATCAGTTTATGCTTCAGCGGTATTAAAAGGTGCTGCAGTTATGCTTTCAACCTTGGTGCCTCTTCCAACAGAAAGTTTAGTGTGGATTTTGGCAGGCTTTGTTGGCGTGCTTGTGTGGTGGGGCGGACTTCGTGGTGTTTTATACACCGAAGCAATGCAAGGTGGCGTTATGCTTGTGGGTATTTTAATGCTTATGTATGCCATTCTTACAAAAGTGGGCGGCCCTATTGACGGTTATATAGCACTTTCAAAATTAGAGCCTACTGCCTTAGCAAACAATGGCTTCACAAGTCTTTCATCAGGTGGTCAAGGCATGTTTGTTCTTTCCTTGGTGCTTGTTATGTCTGTGGCAACTTGGGCTCAACCTCAAGTTATACAAAGACACTTTGCCCTTCAAAATAAAAAAGATGTGCACAGAACAGCTATAATTGCTTCTATCATTATCTTCATATTAGTAGCGGGAACTTTCTATGTGGCAGCCTTATCAAGACTTTTCTTGCCTGATATTGCAAGCCCTGATCAAGTAGTTACAGTATTGACAAAAACCTTGCTTCCGCACATTGGCCAACAAATCTTTGCCCTTACTATTATTTCGGCTTCACTTTCAACAACAACTGCTCTTTATCACATTGCTGCTTCTTCTTTCACTGAAGATATTACAGGCAAAAAATCAACTCGTTTAGCTTGGCTTGTGGGCATTACGCTTTGCGTAGTTGTTAGTGCAATCACTGCAAACCTTGGCGGTCAACTTATTGCTTTATTATGCACAACAGCTTGGAGTGTGATAGGAGCAACTGCAATGGTGCCTTATATGGCAAGATTAAAATATAATATAATCAATCCAAAAGCTGCATGGTGGAGTGCTGTTTCAGGCTTCATGACCTGCGTAACTTACTATCTGGTTCTTACTCCTTCAACAGCAATTGTAGACTCTAAAGCATGGAATATTTCATCAACAATAGCAAACCTTCCTCCTTTCCTTATCGGTTTTGTTGTATCACTTACTACTTTTGTTGTTATCTATAAGCTTTCTACAGTAAAAGAAAATGAAGTAAGCCTAGGATTGTAATATTCTAAAAAAATAGAAAAATAAAAAATAAAACCAAAAGCAAAAGCCAAGTGAGAGTAATCTGACTTGGCTTGACTTTTTATTAAGGCTCATATATTTTTTAATCTACAACCTTAAAAATATAGGGATTCTTATGAAAAACAAAATTTTATTTTTCGTTATACTGCTTACAATGTGTTTATCATCCATAGCAAAAGCTGAAAGTGCATACTATAAGATTTCTTTTATTCAGCCATACACGTATGATGACACACTTAAAATCTACCTCAAAGCTGATGAAGAAATTTGTAAAGCTCTTTATGGTGAAAATAATTGGTATTCATACTGTAATCCAAATGTTGGCACAGTGGGAAAAAGAATTGATGATTTTGCTATGACTCCAAAAAAGGAAGGAACTTTTGAATGGGATAGTCCAAGTGTTATCACTTTCACTCCTGCATATAATGTGGAGTGGCAAGCAGATGATTTTTTTGAACTTGCTTTCCCCACTTCTATCCTTCCAAAAAATTCAGTGCTTGAAAAAAACTATATGCGTTTCACACTTCCTCCACAAGCTGCAACAGTTAATAATATTTCATTTCTTGTGGATCCCTCAGATAAGCATGCACACATTATTAACATAAAAGCGCAATTTCTCTATCCTATAAAGGATAAAGAAAAGCTTATAAAAGCAATTTCATATGGTGCGCAAAATAAAAATTCAACATTAAGGCTTGGTAATGCTTCTTATACTTGGTTGAGAGATGACACTTATTTAAATATAAATATTCCTATACTTGAAATGTCAAACCTGCCAAATATTGTAAACTTTGCAATAAATGGCATAAAAAATTATCAAGAGGGAAATTATAAAATCCTCAATGATTCCACTTATGCACAAATTGAAATTCCCTCAAAAGACAAGCTTTTAACTATTGATAAAGCAAGCCTAGAGCTTCAATATAATAAAGAGCTTGAACAAGAATATATACTTGAAATTGAAACTTCTTTGCAAACTACAGGCAAAGAAATAGCGGAAAATTTAAAAGTATTTGCATTGCCCGAAAAAATTACGCCTGAAGCAAGAAGCCCTTATAATTGGGAATTAGCACACAAACTTACACGCGAAGAAGAAGTTGAATTTATTCTTTTATCAAATGCAAACGAAGTAAGCACAAAACATAAATTCAGAGTTTTTGCCAAACCACAAAGTTATATTGTGGCAGATTTGGCAAAAGGCACAAAAGCAACTTCAGGGCTCTCACTTTATGAAGATAAAAGTTATGTTTTGTTTGCCTCCAAATATAATCCAAATATTTCATTTTTGCAGAGCGGAAATATATTAAACCTCAAAGGTGAAAGAACCCTTTATATTCAAGCCAGTCAGCTCACTTCAATCAAGTGGGAAGCTGAGCGTATTCGCTTGCCTTATCTTTCAATACTTGCTGGAAATTATTTCAACCTTAATTCTGAAGAATATAAGAATTACGAAAGATTAAGCGATATTCAAGAGGGTGAAATTATTATTGATGAAAAGGCATTAGGACAAAATAAAGCAAGTTCTGAACTTCTAGCTTTTGACTTAACAAAACTATTGGAAAATAATCTACAAGATACTGCCGGCATAATTAATATTCGCTTTCAGGGCATGCAGGATGATAAAGAAGTATTTTTTGCTCAAAAAATGGTAATGATAACAGATATTGGGCTTATTGTAAAAAAAGATGCCGATCAAAAACGTCAAGTTTTCGCTTATTCCATGAGTGAAGGCGAGCCACTTGAAAATATTCAACTTGAAATTTTGGGTGCAAATGGTTTAGCCATAGAAAAAGCAACAACAAATAAAGAAGGCATGGCAGTTCTTAATGCTGTTAATTCCTTTACAAAAGATCAAAGACCTGTGCTTTTGGCGGCAAGAAGTGATAAAGATAATGATATTTCCTTTATTTCTATGACTGATTTGAACAGAAGTATTCAAAACCCTTCTTTTGAAACCGGCGGAAGAAGATATTCACAATCTCCTCTACAAGGTTTTATTTTTTCTGAGCGAGGAATTTTTCGCCCAGGTGATATGCTGAATTTCAGCACAATTTTGCGTAATAATGATAATTCCTTGCCAAAAACCCAACCTCTTGAAGCTATTTTGTATGACCCACAACAAGTAAAAGTTTTTGAAGAAATGTTCACCCTTTCAGAAGAAAATTTTGGAATGAGCGAATTTTCATGGCAATCAAACCAAAGTTCACTGACAGGCATTTACCGCCTTGAAATTTCAAGAAATAATACCATTATTGCTTCACATACTGTAAGCATGGAAGAATTTCAGGCGGATACGCTTAAAATTGATGCTGAAATTTTGCCACAAAAAGCAAATAAAGGTTGGTATGTTTTAGAAAAAGACAAGGCTTTTGAGCTTCAAGTTCAGCTTGATAATCTTTACGGTACTGCTGCACAAGACAGAAAAGTTGAATCAAGAGTATCTTTAAGCCCTGCTTCACTTTCATTTGCAAAATTTAAAGAATATACTTTCAGCGATCCTTACAACCTTGATTATCAATATTCAAGCTATGACTTGCCAAAACTTAATACAAATAAAGAGGGGCAAGCAAAAACTGATATTGATTTCAATGATTATATCAATCAAGACGGTATCTATAGGGCGAGTCTTTTCATTGAAGGCTTTGAACCGGCAGGGGGGCGTGGAGTCAGCACAAATCTTGAAGTTATGATTTCGCCTGCAACAAGTTTGATTGGCTATAAGCCAAAAGGAGCTATAACAAACCTTAGTTTTATCCCTCAAAATAAAAAGGGGCAACTTGAACTTATTACTGTGGATTCTGAGCTAAAGCTTCTTGATAATAAGAAATATGAATTTGTTGTGTATGAAAAAAAATATCTCACAAACCTTGTAAACAATAATCAAAATGAATATTTTTACGACGATACACTTGTAGAAGATGAAATCTCACGAAAAAGCATGAACCTTAAAAACTCAAAAATTCTTTGGGATATACCAACAAAAGATGTAGGAAGCTATACTTTAAAAGTTTATGATGGAAATAATAACAATCAAGCTATTGCTTCTATTGATTTTAATGTAATAGGCAATGAACTAAAACTTAATCCTCAAACTGTGCCAAGCACACTTTCTTTCAGCCTTTCAGAAACAGAGCTTGAAGGCGGTGATAGCGTTGATCTTTCTTTATCGCTTCCCTATGATGGTTTTGGGCTTATCACGCTTGAAGCTGAAAAAGTTTTGTCTCACACTTGGTTTAAAGCAAAAGCAGGCACAAATATTGAAGAGATTGAAATTCCAAAAAACTATGAAGGCAAGGCTTATATTTCTGTTTCTTATATGAAAAATATGAAAGCAAGCGATGGCTATGCCTCACCACTTTCTTATTCTGTTGAACCGATTTTGGTAAATATTTCAAAAAGAAAAATTGCTTTAGAAATTGAAACCGATGAAATTTATAGTCCAAATAACAAAGAAGAAAACATTGAAATTATAGTCAAAAGCAATAAAGCTTCAAAAGCCATTCTTTTTGCTGTTGATGAAGGAATTTTAAGTCTTGATTCTTTCCAAACCCCCTCTCCTATAAATTACTTTCTCAAAGACAGGGCTTTGGAGGTTCAAACTTCACAGCTTACAGATTTGATTATGCAAGAGCTTTCAAAAGATAATTTTGCTGTTTTTGAAATGCTTGCTTCGCCTTTTGGCGGTGGTATGATGGCAAAAATGGCAAATGAAAGCGATAGTTTTCTAAATCCTTTCAAAAGAAAAGCTGAACCGCCTTTTGTTTATTGGTCAGGCATTATTGATGTTTCAACTAAGGGCACAAAGATAGAATTTCCTATTCCGAATTACTATAACGGAAACCTCAGGATTATGGCTGTTGCCGTGAATGAAGATGCTTTTGGCTCTGTTCAAAAAAATGTAACAGTGAAGAATGATCTTGTAATCAATCCGCAAATTCCTTTCCTCGCAAGCCCGAATGATAATTTGAAAGCCTCTGTTATGTTTGCAAATACGACTGATAAGGAAGTAAAGTATCAACTAGAAATCAAACCAACACAAGGCTTAACAATTAAAAATTTTGAAATTCAAAGCGAAATAATGCTTTCACCCAATGAAGAAAAATTTGTTGAGCTTGATATCTTGGTGAATGATGTTTTAGGTGAAGCAAAAATTGATTTTATTGCTTCAAATAATACAAGCTCTTTTGAGCGCACAAGCACCCTTTCCATAAGGCCAAGCACGCCTTACATGACAGATATTATGCTTGGATCGACAAATGAAACTATTCAAATTGAAGCAAAAAGAAAAATCTATTCCTTTGATGCTAAGCGTGAACTTTCTGTTTCATACACACCTATTCCATTTATTCAAGCAATGCTTGACTATTTGACCACCTATCCTTTTGATTGCACAGAGCAAAAAATATCAAAAGCTTTACCCTATTTGGCCTTGTTTTCAGAGCCGGAACTTTTGTTCGCAAATGTAAAAGATAAAGCAAAAGCAGAGGAAGAAGCAAGAAATATTATAAACGATGCGCTTTATGCTATACGTAATTCTTTTAAATATAATTATTACCCCTATGGCTTAGCTCTTTGGCAATCCGGAACGGAGTCAAATAACCTTCTGACTGTTTATGCAGGCGAATTCTTCCTTGCTATGCGAAAAGCAGGGCTTACTCCGCCGCAAGATATTGAAGATTCAGTCTTTTCTTCTATCAGAAATATTGCCGCACAAAGACCAAACACTTTAGAAGAAGCAAGAACAACAGCTTATGCTATTTGGGTTCTTACGCGTGAAGGCTCAATAACCACTCAATATATTGAAAGTATTCTAAATGTACTTACAAAAATTGATAATCAAGCTCAAAGCATGGCACTTCAAGGTTGGAGAGAGGATATTACAGCTCTCTTTATTGTTGCCAGCCAAGAACTTCTGCATATGAACTTTGATTTCAGGCTTCTTGATAATTATAATCAAAACTTCAAAAACTTTAAAAGCTCTTCTTTCCTAGATGTTTTGGCTTTAGAAGCACTTTCTATGCGTGTTCTTGCTCTTTCTTTCCCTGAAAACTTGCAAAAAGAAAATATTGATTCTACTGTTTCAAAAATATTAATAGCGTATAATAGCGGTTATTCCACCTTCTCTTCCGCTCAAGCAATATTGGCTTTATGGGAAATGGGCTTTAGCACAGATAATACGATCAATGCAGGCATGATAAAGTGCGCATCTGACAAAACAGTGGAAGCAGAAGAAATAGGTTCTTATGCTATTGCCCTGTCAGCTCCTTTGTGTGAAAGCTTTGAAATAAAAAATGAAAATAATAAAGTTTTATATTATCAGCTTACAAACAGCGGTTACAGCCAAAACCCGCCTACACAAAGCCTTGCAGAAGGCCTTGAGGTGAAAAAAGAAATTCTTGATGAGCAAAACAATATCATTGAAACAGTCTCACACAATAATCAAAAAGTGATAAAAGTTTCTGTGGGCGATGTTTTGAATATAAAGATAATTGCAAATTCGCACAGTCAAACACAAGAAAATATTGTTATACAAGACTTGCTTGCAGGTGCTTTTGAGCCTATGCTTGATTCCTTTACAGCTTCGCCAATAGTTATGCACGATGAAAAACTTGATTATAAAGATATACGTGAAGACAGGGCTCTTTTCTTCACCACACTTGATACAGAAAAAAGTGATTTCATCTATCAAGTGCGTGCTGTGAATAAAGGCATATTTGTTCTTCCTGCTGTTTATGCAAGTTCTATGTATGACAATAAGCTTCAAGCTCATGATATTTCACAAACTATTATTGTAGAATAATTATTAACCTTAAAAAGTGCAGCCTCTAAAAAAAGATTCTGCATTTTTTTATCTAGTGGAGATCCTGTTGATGTTGCAAAAATCCTGCTTTTATAAAAGCTAAGGAAGGCTCAGCTTATGTTTCAGCACCGTATATGATAGGGTTATAGCGGCTGCTAATCCTATAAAATATGGTGAAGCTATTGTAGCTGTAATAATGATTGAATATAGCTTTAAATATATTTAAGGCACACTTATAAGCCAAGTAGATGAGGCGGACAAAAGCTGTTATTCCATGCTTGTTGACTCAAAAGGCAATATTATAGCAAGCACAAGCTATAGAAATGAATACACCACTCCTTTTAAAGAGGTTGAATTTGAAGATGGTTTCACTTATTCACAGATTCCTGCAGAAATCAGCAAAAGATTGCCTGAAGGCAGCGGCACACTTGCCTATATAAATAATGAAAAAAGAATTTTAGAATATCGCCCTATTGATATTAGAGATTGGACAGTTGTTGTTGTTTCTGAAGATGTTTCAAACACATTAATGCGTAATATCTCAACTGCTGTACAAGTGATACTGACGATGAAAATATATGTGGTATTGCAAGCCAAGAACAAGCAGCTTTAAATAATGTGATTACTTCAACATTATCAAACTTCCAAAGCATTACAAAAACCTTGCTTATTTTGCAAGGTAATGAAAAAGCACAAGTAGATTTTCTTAGCAATGTAGAAAAATCTTTGGGTTTAGATACTATTATTATGCTTGATGTTGAAGGCATTGAACTTTAAGAACAGTTTGATCCTCTTGATGCTAACCACTTTGAACTTGCCCAAGGCTTCTTCTTTGCTCGCCCTATGCCTATAGTCTAGTTTGAGATTAAATATTTAGATTAGTTTGAGAACTCATCTACTTTAAGATTTATAAAAGTAATACCAATATATTTGCTTTATACAAGCTGATTTTTGGCTTGTTTGACTATAGTATAAATGGCGTGCCTAGCGAGAATCGAACTCACGGCCTTCAGCTCCGGAGGCT
>CAYJHJ010000020.1:0-12904 GCA_964370095.1 uncultured Desulfovibrionaceae bacterium
CCAAGGCCAATTTTAGAAGGTCTTTGTAAACTTTTCCTCGAGGTATGCCCATTTCAATTAAGTCTTCACCATTAATATCTGCTTTTTCACCTCTCCATTTATAGATATATTGCGTAAGGCTTTTCTTTAATTCTTCTTCTTGAACTCTTGCCAAGCAGTATATAAGAACTTCAATTGGGCGAGAGTTTAGTAAGTTGCATAAATTACTTATTGAGTCTTTATTTTTATACCACCTGATAAGAGCATTAAAAGTTTCAATAATATGAAGTCTTAACGAAATAATAAAATGAGCTCTTTTTTCTTTGAAGGCAAAGCGTTCAATCAATTCATGAAGATTTTCAAGTTTTGCATTTCTCATAAGAGCAACAAGTAAAAGTGCAAGAGAGTCAATATCCTCTGCAAGGTAAGATTTTTTATACCAATTTATGTGTTCAAGCAAATGCGTGATAAGTTGAACTTTATTACTCTCTAATTTAATATGCGGATAAATTGAGTGAAGCACATTTAATTCTTCTAATCGCTTTAATGCGTTTATAGAATTTTCTTCATTTAAAATAAGTTCTAATTCTAAAGAGATACGTAAGCCTGAAAGTTTATCAAGCAATTTGAGAGAGATTGCATTTTGAATAAGCTTTTCGCATTGTGAATCTATTAGAAAATTATAGCGTTGTTCAAAGCGAACTGCACGTATAATGCGTGTTGGGTCTTCAATAAAGCTTAAGGTGTGAAGTATTCTTATTTTTTTATTTCTGATATCTGCTTGCCCCGAAAAAAAGTCCACCAATAGTCCATATTCATTTGGATTTAGGCGTAAGGCCATGGCATTGATAGTAAAATCTCTTCTATACAAGTCCATTTTTAAAGAAGAAACTTCAACCGTGGGAAGGGCAGCGGGATATTCATAATATTCAAGCCTTGCTGTGGCAACATCAAGTTTACATTTGATATTATTGGAATTTTTAAAAAAAATAGTTGCTGTCATAAAAGCAGGGTGAACACGAACTTTTCCATTTAATTTTTTTGCAAAAGCAAAGGCAAATTTAATGGCATCGCCTTCAACAACAAAATCTATATCCAATTCTTCCCAATTACGCATTTTCTTTTCCATAACCAAATCACGCACAAAGCCACCAACAGCTGAAACTTTATAATTTAATTCTTCTGCTATTGTTCCGGCTGATTGCAAAATTTCAACACATTCTTTACCGACCCTGTCAAAAAGCGGCTTTGAAAGATTTCTTGAAGAATTTTTTTTAGATTTAGTCGGCATTGGAAGAATGGTGTTTTCATCAGAAAAAAGCCTAATTAAATCAGTTCTGGTGATTACGCCAATACAATCATGCTCATGTGAAGCACTGCTGTCAGAAAGAATATTTCCATCTATAACAGGTAAAAGCCTTTGTTTTTCACCTATAATAATATCCATAATTTCTTGCAAAGGTGTTATTATGCTAGCAACTTTAAATTCACGCTGCATATAATCAAAAACAGGGCTTTCTTTTGTGCTTTGGTTGAGTTCACTACCTCTTGACGCTTGCTCTTGGCTAATCCAACCAACACAAATATGTGTGTTTTTTCTAAAAACAGGAACAGCTTTAAGTCCATAGCGTATCATGGTTTTTGAAGCTTCACCCATACTTGTTTCTTCATTGATAAAAATTACAGGAGATGACATGAGTGAAAGTGCTCTTTTATGAATATTTACTTGTAGATAGATTTCTTTTATAAGAATATCTTTCAGCTCAGAAGTTGTCATATTTTTTACTGATGCTGAAGCCGCATATTCATGCCCACCACCACCAAGGCTTGAGCATACTTGTCCTACATTTATGGTTTTTTCAGTGCTTCTTGCAAGCACTTGGATTTTTTCTTCCATTTGTGCTAAAGCAAAAAAAACTTTGCAAGGCTGCATTTCCATAAATTTAGGTGCTAAAAGAGCGAAATCGTGTATGTATGAATCAGATGAAGTAGTGGCAATCACAACTTTTAAATCAACAATTTCATGATATTCACTGCTTTCTAAAAGTTCGTTCAGGGCTTTAATATGTGAAGGATTAAGTTCTGTTTGCAGAAATGATCTTAAAACAAGAGGGTCCACGCCATTTTTCCATAAAAAAGTTGCTGCTTCAAAATCTTTTTTACTAGTAGAGCTATAGGTAAAAGACCCTGTATCAACGTGAATTCCTAAAGAAAGTAAAGTAGATTCTTCTTGTTTGAGCTCTTTACCTTGCTTTGAAAGCTCTAAAGCAATAAGGCTTGAGGTTGCCCCAATATTAGCGTGATTAAGTTGTGTTGCACGCACATCTTCATCAGTTGAAGGGTGATGATCCCATATGATAATTTCAAGATTTGTGTTTTCATAAAAATCTATAACGTGTTTTAGCCTTGATTTTTGGCATGTGTCAACAATAACAAGTCTGGTAAAAGCATTTTTTTCTTCTTGAGTGAGCTCATTTAAATATTTGGGCGAATATATATTAAAATGCTTTGAAGCAATTTCTTCAATATATCTTTGAAGATTTGTTTCTTGCGAACCGGGATAAATTAAAAGAGAATCAGGGTAGAGTAAGCCTGCGCCTATAAGTGCTGCAAAAGCGTCAAAATCAGCATTTTCATGACAAGTTATTAAAGTGCTCATACAAATCTCTTTTTATAATTATTAATAAATTATTATACTTTTACAATGATTTGTCAATAAAGCTTATAAAGGAAAATTATTTTTTTTTGAACGTATATGGTGTTTTTCAATTGAATTTATAAGATGAGCAGATTGTATATGAGTATAAATTTGCGTTGCTGCAAGATCGCTATGTCCTAAAAGCATTTGAACAGTGCGAAGATCAGCCCCATATTCTAAAAGGTGGGTTGCAAAACTATGCCTAAAAGTATGGGGTGAAATTTTATGTCTTATATCAGCCAGCAGAGCATATTTTTGAATCATCTTCCACGCGTATTGCCTTGTAAGCTGATTTCCGGAACGATTGAGGAAAATACAATCAGACTTTGGATTAAATAAAGGTCTTACTTCATTTATAAATAGCTGTAGGTTACTGTTTGCTTTTTGATGTATGGGAACAAATCTATCCTTATCGCCTTTGCCATGGGTTTTTAGCAATGAACTTTCAAAATCAAAATTTTGTAATTTCAAAGTGATAAGTTCGCTTACCCTCAAGCCTGCAGCATAAAGAATTTCAAGCATCAATGTATCCCTTTGTGAAGATTTATCACTTTTGTTTGCAATATCAAGCATCTTTTGAATTTCTTCTCGGCTGAGCACATAAGGAATATGCTGACTAAATTTAGGTGAATCTAAAAAAATTGTAGGATTATGAATGAGATTTCCTTCTGTGCAACAAAATTGAAAAAAAGAGCGTATGCTTGAAAATCGTCGTGCTAAAGTTCTTGGAGAATTGCCTTCTTTTTTGGCATAAACAGCAAAAAGTAAAAGAGTTTCTTCATCTATTTCTTTAAGTTCTGCTTTAATTTTATTTAAATAAAAAATAAAAAAATCAATATCTTGTCGATATGCAAGCAGGCTGTCATTGGAAAGCCCTCTTTCAATGAGCAGATAATTTAACCATTCTTCCTTATAAGTTTGCAAAGAACTATCAGCCATTATTTTACTCTTGCACTTGAAATTCTGTGTTTTATGACAGCTAATTTATTTGTTGCATCTTTAGTTGTGGGAAATGGCCCTGTTTCAAGATATATGTTGCCACCTTTCCGAGAAACTATCTGTGGAAGCCCCAAGGTTTTTAAGTAAGCGATTGCTTTATCAGCTTCTTCTTGAGTGTCGTATTCACCACAATAGATATACACATTTCCATCACCTGTAAGAACTGATATATTAGGAAGTTCTGAAACATTTGTTGAAGCATCTGTAGTATTTGCTGTATAACTTGGCCCGTTATATGGGGAAGACATTTTTTCCTTTCGTGTACTTTTTGTGTCAAACAAACGAACTTTTGCTGTTCCTTGTTCTAAAATACCTAATGAAATAGCAGCTTTGCGAGAAAGATCAATAATTCTATTGTCAGCAAAAGGGCCTCTATCATTTATGCGAACACGAATGATTTCACCTGTTTGTATGTTTTCAACATAAATTTGTGTTCCAAGGGGTAAAATTCTGTGTGCAGCTGTGTAGAGGTGCTGATTATAAATTTCACCATTAGCAGTTTGCTTGCCATGAAAACCGGGGCCATACCAAGAGGCAATGCCTTCTTCATAATACCCTTCAGAGCTTGAAAGCGGCTGATACCTTTCTCCTTTAATTATATAAGACTTTGGTGTTCCCTTTGTTTCAGGGTATGGAGTAGGAAAAAAAGTTGAGCAAGCAGAAAGAAATATTGAGAGTAAAAAAACTAATATTAGATTGATTTTATTCTTCTTATACATAATTAACTCCGTATCTAATAAGCATCATGCACAGCATTCCGAAAATTAAAGTCATAAATAAAGATTTTGTTTTATAAGCTACTAAAAAAGTAGGAAAAGCGGCAATTAAAAAAAGGTTTGAAAAAGAAAAATAAATCTGATTGTCCTTTACAAGTATTTCTGAAACAACCAAAGCAGAAAGAATTGAAGGAGGAATATATTTAAGCCATTTTTGAATAATAACTGGAAGGGTTGAGTTTGCAAATAGCGTTACAGGTAAAACCCTTACAAAAAATAAAATTCCAGCTAATACAAAGGTTAAGATTAAAAGTTCATTAGTTGACATATATATTCCTTATTTTTCGATGTTATTATGTGAAATTTTATTAGAATTATTTTCTTTTCTCAACTCTAAATAGGCACCAATGCACGCACCTAAAATAGAAGCTAAAATAAGAGCATATTTTCCAAAATCAAGCTCTATAAAAAGCAAAAGCAAGAAAGCTGAAAAAAGAGCAACTAATAGCTGTAATCTTTCAAAGCAAAGAGGAACTAAAAGAGCAATAAACATTGCAGGTAAGGCATAATCAAGCCCAAAGGGTTTTACATCAGCCACAAAACCACCGGATATTGCACCAAGCAATGAGCCTAATATCCAACCTGAATGGGCAGTAATATTAGTTGAGAAAAGCACTTTTGGGCTGTTGATAGTTTGAGGATTATCTAAAACTTGCTTGGATTTTTGTTTTTCTTCTTCTTTGAAATTTACGTAGTGCACAGCAAAAGATTCATCTGTGATTTGTGCGGCAAAAAAGATTTTTTTTATAAAACTTAAGGATTTAATATATTCTAATAAGGAGGAAACCATCAAACAATAACGAAGGTTTATTAAAAAATTTGCTATTGCAATAGTAATGATTGGTGCATTCATTCCCACCATACTTGCTGCAATGAATTGCCCAGAACCTGCATAAATAAGCACTGACATCATAACAACAATGAGAGGTGGGATTCCGCTTTTTACAGCCAAAACACCAAAGGCAAAACCTAATGGCAAATAACCTAAAACTATAGGTAAACCTCTTTTGATGCCTTCAAATATCTCAGATGATTTGCTGCTTTTGTTTGCTTTATTGTCTATTGAACTCTCTTTCATGTATGCTCTCAATATTAAAGTATATTTTTATTCTTTTAACTTAATTATCATAAAAAGTCTAGTATTTCTCTAGTGAATAAAAAAAATAAGAAATATAAGCAGTTGATATATAACTTGCTAGGAAAACAATATTTATAAATATATTCTTTCTTGCAAATTTTTAATTTATAGTGCATAAAAAAATTAAGAATAAATTAATGGAAATACTATGAGTCAGAAAAATGTTTTAGATAATTTAGGCAGAGTAAAGGCTTATTACCATAAAAATGAATCTTCAAAAGCTTTGCTATCATTTATAAATGCTTTGAAAATTGTTACAAAAAACCCTGCACAAGTGCCAACTTCAACAAGGGCAATGATAAGGGAAAGTGTTGGATATATCACATCTGACCAAGAAATTAAAAAATTTTTGAAAAAGCCTTTGATGTATAACCCCGGCAAAGAAAAAGAAATGCTTGATCTTTGCATGAATGCATACGCACTTATGGAAGGTGCGCAAGGGCTTGAAACAAAAGAACAGTCAAGAGAGCGTAAGGCAAATCTTGATAAATTTTATAATTTTGGCATAAAGCTTTTGGCTGCAAAAAAAGTTTCAGAGGCTGATAAGGCTTTTCAAGAAGCTTTGAAATATTTTAAAAATGAAAAAAGGCTTTTTATTCTAATTACAACCCAATTGTGCGAAGCTAGTGAATTTGTTAGAGCTTCAGGATATTTGAAAAGAGCTTATGAACTTTTTCCTGATTCACAAGAAGTTAGAGACTTGGCTGTAAGAATTAAAGAAAAAGTATAATCGTAAATTATATAATATTATATTATAAAAGCCTAAGCTTTACAAAAATAAAATAAAACTTATATATTTTTATAAATTAATTCTGTAAAGGAGAATCTATGTTTGTTTTGGGAAATATTTTATCATCCATAGCAGGTATTTTAAGTACACTTATCACTATATATACATTTATAATTATTGCTTCAGCAGTGATTTCTTGGGTAAACCCAGATCCTTATAATCCTATAGTAAAAGCTCTTCGAGCTTTGACTGAACCGGTTTATTATAAAATCAGAAAAGTATTGCCTTTCACTATGGCGGGCGGCTTTGATTTTTCACCGCTTATTTTGCTTTTTGCATTGCAATTACTTGATGGAGCAATTATAAAATCAATAGCAGACCTTGCTCATCGTATGTAATAGAACAAAATCTAATGAAAAAGTTTATTATTTAAAATTTAAATTTTCAAAAAAGTAAAAAAAGTATTTTCTTTTTCTAAAAAAATATGTATACTAAATTTATAGATAAATATTTTTTATTTTTTTTCTCAGTTTCACCTCAAAAATAAGGAGTAGAATATGACAGTAGAACAAAACATTGAAGTACTTGTAGCTGAAAATCCAGAGCTTAAAGGTTTATGGGAAGAACATCTTTTATTGAGTAAACAAGTTGAAAAAATGGAATCAAAACCCTTCCTTTCACCGAGTGAAGATATGGAGCTTAAACAATTAAAAAAACAAAAATTAGATACTAAAACGACTTTGCACACTAAACTAGGTATTGTATAGTCTTAAAATAATCAAGCCCTCTTTTGAGGGCTTTTAGATTTAATGCAAATGTTAATGAATATAATAAAAATATTTTTTTAAAAAAACTTGCTTTTATATCAAAAATGCTTATAATTTTTTAAAGATTATAAGCATTATTTTTTATATAACTCAATGGTTAAGGTGGTTTTTTATATATGCCTATTTATGAATATACATGCAATAAATGTTCAAATATTTTTGAAGAAATTGTTTTTTCAAATGATGAAATACCTTCATGCCCTTCATGCAAAGGAAGTGATTGTGAAAAATTGATTTCACGTTCAAGGCATTCTTCATCAAGTTCATTTAATTTGCCTTCTCATATGCCAAGCTCTTCAAGTGCTTCTTCTTGCAGCGGGTGCAGCAGTAAAAATTGTTCAAGCTGTAAGTAGCTTATAATAAAGATTTAATTCTTTGCTTGCAAAGGGTTGAGAAATAGTATAGTATAGATTATATTTGATTTTTTGAAATAAAGAGTAAAATTTGAAATTTTCTTAGAATAATTGAGGAATAATGAAAGAAATTTGTATAGCAACTCGCGGTTCTCAGCTTGCTTTGTGGCAAGCAAATCATATAAAAGATTTATTGACAAGCAAATACCCTGAAATCAAAGTAAAACTTGAAATCATTAAAACACAAGGAGATAAAATTCTTGACGTTGCCTTGGCAAAAGTCGGTGGGAAAGGGCTTTTTGTTAAAGAAATAGAAGAAGCCTTATTAGATAAAAGGGCAGACATTGCAGTGCATAGTCTTAAAGATGTTCCCATGGTTTTGCCTCAAGGTTTACATATAGTTGCCTATCCTAAAAGAGAAGTCCCTTATGACTTGTTTTTATCAGAAAAATACGCATCTTTTGAAGATTTGCCGAAAAATTCTGTTCTTGGAACTTCTTCTCTTCGTAGGCAAGCACAAGCATTAGCCTTAAGAAATGATTTAGAGATTAAATTATTGCGTGGAAATGTGGAGACTCGTATCAATAAAATGAAAAATAATGAATACGATGCAATAATTTTAGCAGATGCAGGTGTGAAAAGATTGAATTTAGGCGCAAAGTTCACACAAGTTCTTGACCCGCAAGTTTTCTTACCTGCTGTAGGACAAGGTTGTTTAGCATTAGAAACAAGAGAAGAAGATGAAGAATTGAATTCTCTTTTAAAGTTTTTAGACGATAAGCCAAGTCGTGTATGTGTTGAAGCAGAAAGAGCATTTATGCGTACATTAGAAGGCGGGTGTCAAGTTCCTATTGCAGCCTATGCTACAATTGACACTGATTTTACAAAAAGTGATGAATTAAACGATATTCAAAATCTAACTTTCACACTTAAAGCGAAAATTGCAAGACCAAACGGATCTGAACTTCTTGAAGCCTCAAAAACCTCATCTCATCCTGAAGAATGTGGCAGAGCACTTGCACAAGAAATGATTGAAAATGGCGGCAAAAAAATCTTAGAAGAAATTCTTTCCATTTAATTTCCTATTACAATAAAGAATTCTTCACCTAAAAATCTCTAACGTGCCTTTTTATTAATAAAGGTTCTCTTATGAATACACTTAATCTAAGTGCAAAATGCACACTAGAGCGAATTCCTTATCAAACAAGTAATGAAATTCCTCGTTCATCATCTTTTAAACCTGCTCAACCTAGGGCACTTAAGGCTTTAGAGCTTGCTATCAATATAGATGATATTGGTTATAATATCTATGTGGCCGGTGAAGCACATCTTGGCAGGAATTATTTTGTCAAAGAATTTTTAAAACCTTATGCAAAGAAAAAAGCAAGCCCGCCAGATCTTATTTTTGTAAATAATTTTGAAGATCAAGATAAGCCCCGCCTTTTAAAAGTTCCTGCAGGTGTTGGCAGAACACTTAAAGCACAAATGGCAAAAACTGTGCAAGCCATACGCAAAGAATTAAGTGCACAATTTGAATCAGATGCTTATATTAAAAAAAGATCAGCTCTTTTAGACGATTTTAATTATGAAAGAGCAATTTCTATGAAAGAAATGTCGAATCTAGCTGAAAAACAAGGTTTTTTACTTGACTTTGAAGAAAAAACTTCACTTACTCTTGTGCCTGTAATAGATGGAAAAAAAGTTTCTGAAATTGAATTTGAAAGCCTTGATGAAAAAGTAAAAGATGAATTTAAAGGCCGCAGTGATTCTCTTATGAATGAAATGACTGCTTTGGTTCGGCACATAACAAAAGCTGAAGCACTTACAAGAGAAAGTGAAAAGAAGCTTGATAAATCAATTATGCAAGATGTTTTAAATCGTCTTTTTAAACCTTTTGCTACAAAAATCTGCAATTCATTAACAAAGCATGATTTTAAAAACAACGATTTAAACAATTTCCTTACTCTTGTACAAGAAGATATGCTTGAAAATTATGAAATGTTTTTACCAAAAGAGGTTAATCAAGCAATTCATAGTGAAGCAATTTTTCCAATTGTGCATGAGGTTGAAATTTTACGTTATGCTATAAATTTATTTGTAGATAATTCTGAATGTAAAGGTGCGCCAATTATCAGCGAAGCAAACCCAATTACGCATAATTTACTGGGTTGCATTGAAAGAGAAGCTGAAATGGGTGTGCTTATTACTGATTTTACGCTTATTAAAGCCGGTTCTTTGCACAAAGCTTCCGGAGGCTATCTTATCATACATATTGAAGATATTCTTCAACACCCCAACGCATGGGAAGGACTTTTGCGCACCATGCGTTCAGGTTTTTCACGCATATCTGAAAATGTTGAATCAGTTGATGCATGCAAAACAAAAGGCATTGAGCCTGAGGCTATTCCGCTTGACGTTAAAATAATTCTTATTGGCTCAGATAATCATTATGAAAACCTTCTTTTACATGATGACAGATTTGTTAAGTTTTTCAAAATAAAAGCACAACTATCTGAAACCACTCAAAGAAACAGTCCAAACATTAAAGCATGGCTTCAAAATCTTGCTGTTATAATTGACAATGCTTCTTTATTGCCATTTACAAATTGTGCTCTTGCTCAATTAGTTGATTATTCTTCCTGCTTATGCGAAGATCAACGCAAACTTTCACTACAGTTTTCCATTGTGCGTGAAGTTATGATGGAAGCATCTACTTATGCTAAAATGCAAAATAAAGAAATTGTTGATCAAGAGATTATTTTACACACAATAAATGAAAGAGTTTCACGGAAAAGCTATCTCAAAGAATTATATTTTGAAGATTATAATCGTGAATCAGTGAAAATTCAAACTTCAGGATATGTTGTAGGGCAGGTGAATGCACTTTCTGTAACTCAGCATGGCGACTATCATTTTGGGCTTGCCCATAAAGTTGCTTGCACTATTTCTGTTGGACATAATGGAATTATTGACTTAGAGCGTGAAGCTGAGCTTTCAGGACCTGTGCATATTAAGGCAATGATGATTCTAAAGTCATACCTCAATGCACAATTTGCAAGAAATAAGCCACTTGTTTTTAATGGAACTATAGGTTTTGAACAAAGTTATAGCCATATTGACGGTGATTCTGCTTCAGGGGCAGAGTTAGCAGCTTTACTGTCTGCACTGTCAGAAGTTCCGATAAATCTCGCTATAGCATTTACAGGGGCTGTGAATCAGCAGGGCGATATCTTGGCTGTGGGTGAAGTAACCAAGAAAATTGAAGGTTTTTATGATTTATGTTCTTATCGCGGATTAACAGGCGAACATGGTGTGATTATTCCTTTTGATAATAAAGATAATCTTATGCTCAATAAATGCGTGCAAGATGCTGTTATGGATGGGCTTTTTCATATTTATCCAATAAAGCATATAACACAAGCTTTGCAGATTCTCACCGGTATTCCTGTGGGTAAAATACGCAAAGATAATGCCTTCACAACAAATTCAATATATGATAAAATTGATAAAAGACTTATGGCTTTAGGCTGGTATGCAGAAAATGCTTATAAGAAAAAACCTCGAAATATAAATAATTTATAAATTTATTATTCTTTCTTTATGGAATTACTCTTTCTTGACACAATAAGTGAATGAGAGTATTTTCATAAAGAAATATGTATAAACAAAAAGTTTTAAGTAGGTGAGACGTGGATCATTCTTATTTAGTACAAAATGCATTGAAATATATGATGGAAGAATTAAAACTAAATCCTCAAAGAAATTTTATGGCTTTATGCGATGAAGCAGGTGCAAGATTTAATCTTTCGCCATTAGAAGTGAACTCACTTTCTAGGATTTTCAAAGAAGAATATGACGATATAAATAAATAGGATTATTTCTAAAATTTGATAATAATATGGGATTGCTCAATAAAAAAATATTCATAGAAAGCTTTTATGTATTTCTTTTAAGTTTATTTATCATTATTTCTCTTATCCTATTAGGCAGAACTTTGCAGCTAAGAGATCTTTTGTTTGGTCTTGAATTTGGTTTGCTGGATACTGTTTTACTTTTTGTCTATATGACGCCGACTTTTTTACAAATGGCAACTCCTATAGCCAGCATGATTTCAATTTTTATTGTGTTTTTACGCCTTGAAAATGATAGAGAAATGACTGCACTTAAAGCAGGCGGAATTTCTTTATATCAAATCCTTCCTGCACCATTACTTTTATCAGTCATAGCTGCTTTAGGCACTTTATATCTTGCAATATACGGAATTTCTTGGGGTATGTATGCTTTTAGAGATACTATTATGGATGTTGCAACCAATAAAGCACAAATTGTTGTTCAACCCGGTGTTTTTAATAAAGATATTCCAGGATTTGTTTTGTATGCAAAGCAAGTTGATCCGCTAAACTCCTCTATGAGTGAGGTTTTGGTTCAAAACAGTACAGTTTCAAATTCAAATACTGATTCAGAAACAAACACAAGCTCACTTGCTTCAAATACATTAACTTTAGCCCCTGAAGGTAAAGTTGATGTTGACAGAGAAAAAGGCAACCTGCTTTTCTTGTTAAAAGATGGTAAAATTTATACGAATGATGACAAAGAAGCCACGATTCTTTCCTTTAAAGAATATATTGTCAGAATACCTTTAAGTTCTGTTTTTAAAGGTTTTGACTTGGGTGAAGTAAAACCTAAAGAAATGAGTTTTAAAGAAATTATTGAAATGGATGAAAATGATCCTCGTATGCAAGAAGAACTTTTTGCAAATAGAATTAAAGTTGAAAAGCATAAAAGATTCGTTTTTGCTTTTGCCTGTATTGTGCTTGCTTTGATTGCGGTTCCTTTATCTATTGCATGCTCAGGAGTTAAAAAACAATTAGGGCTTTTGATTGCCTTTGTTATTTTTATTTTCTATTACGGACTTCTTACTGTAGGAATAAGTTTTGCTGAAAATAGTGGCCTAAACCCCTTCATTGGAATATGGCTTCCCAATATATTTTTCTTATTTATGGCTCTGTTATTACTTCGTCATTATACTAATGCTATAAAATAAAGGTTTTGATATGCTTTTTCGATATCTTTTAAAAACACATTCTTTTTTTGCAATACTAATGCTTTTGTTTGGTCTTGTGATTTTTTTTATAGCTGAAATTTTTGAAAAACTTGATCGTTTTTTTCTTGAAGGAAGCAATCCACTAAATGTTTTAGAATATTTTCTATATAGTACTCCGGGAATGGTTTCTTTAATCTTGCCGGCAGTTTGCTTTATGGCATTTGTTATTCTTTTATGTAATATGGCTAAATCAAAAGAAATTACAGCAATACAAGCAGGCGGAACAAGTCCCTATACATTATTAAAATATTTACTTATTATTTCATTTTTCTGGTGTGGAGCACAACTTTTTGTATCACA
>CAYJHJ010000020.1:12914-15292 GCA_964370095.1 uncultured Desulfovibrionaceae bacterium
AAGAAATTTGGGATTTTAAAGTGAATAAACGCCCTGAAATAGATATTTTTATACCTGATTTTTGGTTTGTTGATAATGATTGGGTTGTGCACCTTGATTTTATTTTTGAATCAGGCAAAGCTGTAAATCTTTCTGCTTATCAGCTTTCTGAAGAAGGAAAGGATATAAAACAAATAGTTACCGGTGAAAATGTTCAAATCAAAGATAATGTCTGGACTGTTTTGAATGCAAGTGTGAATAATCCTTCAAATTTTTCAACAGAAACTTTTAATGAATATGTTCTTCCTATTCAAAGAGATTATTTATTATTCTTTATTTCAAATATTGATACAAATATTAAAAATCTGCCTTTATATCATTTGAATACTGCAATAGATGAACTTATTTCCTCAGGCTCAAATGTTGAATCCTTGAAAACAGCTTACCATATGAAATATGCTTATGCAGGTTCAATATTTGTTTTAACTTTGCTTGCTTTTGCCTTGGTTACTTGGAAAGAAAATGTTTATATTTGTCTTTCTGTAGGTGTTGTGGTTGTGTTTTTATTTTATGTTTCAACAATGATAGGTGAAACATTAGGCACAAATGGAAGTTTAAATCCTTTTATTGCAGCTTGGGCACCACATTTTATACTTTCCTTTCTTTCTTTTTTAAGAATTTATAAAGTAAATAATAACCAAAACTATACAAATTACTTTTTTATACAAAAAAGAATTTTTATATTATATTTTTAAAATAAAATGATAATATGTAAAGAAAATTTACTTTATAAGTGGAAAATAAACGCTTGCGAAAAAAGTGTCAAATGAAGCAAAATTCAATTTCACTTTATGATTTCGAAAATTTCCTTTAAAAGAAAATTACGATAATAAAATGTAATCTTTAAAATTTAAAGGATTAGTTATGAGTGCAACAATTTATCCAACCGGTGTAACTATTTATAATCCCGAAAAATGCTGGAGTGGCTACACTGTCTTTCAAGCTCCAGAAATAGGTGCTATGCTCATAGATATGAACGGTACTGAAGTTAAACTTTGGGAAGATGTGCATGGTTTTCCAAATAAAATTTTGCCGGGTGGCTATCTTATGGGAAGCTTAGGTGAGCGTAATCCTAAATACGGACATCAAGATTTGATTGACCTTGTTCAAATCGATTGGGACGGTAATATCGTCTGGAAATTCAATAAAATTGAATATGTTGAAGATCCAGGTGAAGAAGCACAATGGATGGCTCGTCAACACCATGACTATCAAAGGGCTGGTAACCCTGTTGGGTATTATGTTCCAAATATGGAACCTGAAATAGCAAGTGGCAATACCTTAATTTTAGCACATAAAAATGTTCACAAGCCTGAAATTTCAGAGCATCAATTGTTAGATGATTTAATAGTTGAAGTGGATTGGGATGGTGAAATTATTTGGGAATGGCTTATGAGCGACCATTTTGATGAAATTGGCCTTAGAGAAGAAGCTCTCAACGCTATTGCACGCAACCCCAATATGAATACTTTAGGTACAGAAGGCAAAGGTGGCCTTCAAATTGGAGATTGGGCTCATGTGAATTCTATGTCAACATTGGGGCCAAATAAATGGTATGATAAAGGGGATGAACGTTTTCACCCTGATAATATTATAATTGACTGTCGTGATTTAAATTTTTCTGCTATTATAGACAAAAAAACAGGCAATTTTACTTGGAAATTAGGTCCTTACTTTGACACTGATAAAGCTATGAAAGAATTAGGTTGGATTATTGGTCAGCATCATGTGCATATGATTCCAAAAGGTTTGCCGGGTGAAGGTAATATATTAATTTTTGATAATGGCGGATGGGCAGGGTATGGTGCACCTAACCCCGGTTCACCTCAAGGGCAAAAAAATGCTTTACGTGATTATTCACGTGTGCTTGAAATAGATCCTACAAATTATAAAATTGTTTGGCAATACACACCAAAAGAAGCCGGTTATCTTGTGCCTCTTGATGCTTCACGTTTTTATTCAGGATTTATCAGCGGAATGCAAAGGCTTCCAAATGGAAATACTTTAATCTGTGAAGGTTCAACAGGAAGGCTTTTTGAAGTTACTTATGAGCATGAACTTGTGTGGGAATTTGTCAATCCATATAAAGGGAATGTGATGAATATGAATATGGTGTATCGTGCATATCGCCTGCCTTATGAATGGATTCCGCAACTTGAAAAACCTGTTGAAACCCCTATCGAACCTATTGATATTGCTTCATTCAGAGTTCCTGGTGCATCACCCTTAGGGATTAAGCAAACAACACAAGTAAAAGGAACAACAGGTTACTTTGGTGTTTCAACCATGTGTGTTGCCAGTGATTTAGGTGATTGATTTAATAAAGTTGCCTATAAATG
>CAYJHJ010000020.1:15302-30619 GCA_964370095.1 uncultured Desulfovibrionaceae bacterium
AAGATTATAGGCAAGTTTTTTTGAATAGATTTATAAAAATTTGTGAAAAAAGTAATTAGTAATTAAAATTTGATGAAAATAATTGATAATTCACTATTATTATAGAAATAATTTTTTTCACAAGCAGTAAAAAAAGAATAGAGAATAAAAAATTATTTTTTGAAATCATCAAAAATTTTTTAGTAAATTAAAAAAATATTATAAATTAATAATATAAAATCATATAGTTAGAAAGTGTGGTTAATATAAGAATTAAAGATTAAAAAGTTTCATTTGAAGCAAAATAAGTTTTTTTTGCACAAATTCATAATTCATGCTACAAAATACACATAGTCAAGATAGAGTGCTTTGCTCTTATGACAAAAAATTTTTAAATACATTTTAATTTTGCTTTAAGGAGTTTATAGTGAGTAAGTATGATGTAATTATTGTTGGCGGTGGCCCTGCCGGTTTAACAGCTGCAATTTATGCTGTTAGAGCAAATATGAAAACTTTAATTTTAGATAAATTAGCCCCAGGCGGCCAAATCATTAACACTAATGAAATTGAAAACTATCCTGGTGTAGGCCAAATTAATGGTGCTGAGCTTGCTATCAAAATGTTTGAACATGTATCAGAATTAGGTGCTGAATTTGATTATAGAACTGTTCTTGAAATACAAGATGCTGATAAAGAAGTAAAGAAAATTGTTTGTGAAGAAGACAATATGGTTTATGAAGCCAGCGCAGTTATTATTGCAACAGGCACACGCCCACGCCGCTTAAATGTTCCTGGTGAAGAAGAGCATGCAGGTGCAGGCCTTAGCTGGTGTGCAATTTGTGATGGTGCTCAATACAAAGGTAAAGATGTTGTTGTTATCGGCGGCGGAAACTCAGCTGTTGAAGAATCAATTTATCTTGCTGGTATTGTAAATAAATTAACAGTTGTAACTATGTTTGACCTTACAGCAGATCCAAAAGCTTGTGATAAATTGCGTGCTATGCCAAATGTAACTGTTTATCCATTCCAAGATGTTATTGAATTCTTAGGTACTGATAAATTAGAAGGTATTCGCTTTAAATCAACACAAGAAGATGCAACAGAACGCACAGTTAGTTGTGACGGTATTTTTGAATATATCGGTTTAGAACCAACAGCAAAGTTTGTTGAACCACTTGGAATTTTAAATGCTCATGGTTTTATTGAAACGAATGCCAGCATGGAAACTTCAATCAAAGGTATTTACGGTGCCGGTGATATTACAAGCAAATTACTTCGCCAAGTAATCACAGCTTGTTCAGATGGTGCTATTGCAGCAAATGCTGCTTCAAAATATGTAGAAAGCTTAAAAGCTTAAACTATAACTTTATAAATTATTTTTATTTTAGGAGATATTACAATGATTAAAGAACTCAATCAAGATGAATACAATGCAATGGATAAATCAGCCCCAATGCTTTTAGAATTTTATTCAAAAACTTGTGGCCCATGCAAAATGCTAAGCTTTGTTTTAAAAGATATTGACAAGGCAAATCCGGATTTCCCTATCTATACAATTGACTTTAATGAAAATGAAGCTTTGAAAGATAGTTTTGGTGTTAAAGGTTTTCCTACCATGCTTTTCATGAAAGACGGTAAGGAAGTCAGCAGATTAGAAGGTTTGAAACAAAAACCTGCTATTATTGCTGAAGTTGAAAAAATTAACGGCTAACTGCCAAACTGCATTAAGAGGATAATCTTATGGCTTATTTTGTAAAACACACTTATGAAGAACATTTAATAACACGTCAAAACAAAGCAGAAGCTAAATTCTTAGCAGCTTTTGAAAAAGCAGCACCAAAATTAGCTGAAGCTCATGTTGTTGTAAACCCTTATCTTATCAACCCATTAGCAGCAGTTGTTATGTTCAAAACAGCTTCTGCTTGCGCACCTAAATTGACAATTCATGGTAAACGTAATAGCCGTGAAGACATTGTTCACACTTTTGAAAGCGCAACAAGCCACGTTTTGCCTGTTGTTGGTCTTTACGAAGGCATTCAAACAAAAGTAACTGTTGAAGCAGGCAGCGAATCACACACATTTATGATTCAAGGTGAAGCTCTTCCAGCTGACATTTGCCGTTGCGAAAATATCATGACAAGTCTTGATTATTTTGGTACTGACCTTATGTTCCTTACACCTGCTGGTAAAAACGTTCCTACAGCTTATGACTATAAAGGTGATATCCGTTGGCTTCTTACAGAGAATACAATGTTTGACATAAAACGTCTAAGAAATGGTAACATTCTTACTGGTTCTTCACGTTACAGCCGTATGCCTTATTGCTCAACCGGTTTGATTGAACTTGCTCTTACAGGTAAAATTGTTAAAGAATACCGCATGCCAGGCAACTATCACCACGATCAGTGGGAAATGAGAGATGGCAATATCTTAGCTCTTACTCAAGATTATTCTGAAGGTAAGTCAACTGTTGAAGATATGATTTGCTTGCTTGACAGAGAAACAGGTATGGTTCTTCGTAACTGGGATTTCAAAGACTTTCTTCCACAAGATCAAGGTGGCTCTGGCTCACAAGATGCTCATGACTGGTTCCACAATAACGCCCTTTGGGTAGACGAAGACAAAAAAGAAATGATTCTTTCAGGTCGCCACCAAGATGCAACTGTTTGCTTCAATTATGAAGGTAATGGCGGTAAAGGCGAATTGAAATGGATTATCGGCGATCCTGAAACATGGTCAGCTGAAATGCAAAAATATTTCTTCAAACCAGTTGGTGATGTTGCTAATTTTGAATGGCAACGTGAACAACATGCTTGTGTTATCTGCCCTGATGGCGATATTATGATGCTTGATAACGGCCAATTCCGTTCAAAACATAAAGATAAATATATCAAAAATAGAGATAACTACACTCGTGGTGTTCGTTACAGGATTGACACTGATAAAATGGAAATCGAACAAGTATGGCAATTTGGTAAAGAATGGGGTCAAGACTTCTATTCACCATACATCTGTAACGTAGAATATTACGCTGATGGCCATTATTTGGTTCACTCAGGCGGTATCGGTTATATTGATGGTTATGCTCCTGATGCTCTTCCTGCTTTCTTACCAACAATGGATTTAGAAGGTAAAGATTGGTCAATGTGTTCAAAAACCATTGAAGAAAAAGATGGCGTTTTGATGTATTACCTTGAAGTAACAGGCAACAACTTCTATCGCGCAGAACGTTTATCTGCTTACCATGCCGGTAACAACCAACCTTTAGGCGAAGGCAAACTTCTTGGTGAACTTGATATTACTCCTGAATTCGGAACAATTCCTGAAGTTGAAGAAGTAAATCAGCTTATTCCAATCGAAATGCAGCTCAACATTGTTGAAGAAGAAGATAAATTCGTTCTTACAGGTGAATTTGAACGTGGTTCACTTGCTATGTACGTTATTGATGGCGGCGAAGGCAATAAACACGGTTACTACATCAACACAGCAGCAACAAACTATCTTGCTATGTGTTCAGGTGCCTTCTTAGAAAAATCAGTAAATAACGTGAAATACAGCCTTTCAAAACGTGGCTTTAAAGCAGGCGTTTATGATATCAAAGTTGTATACAACGATAAAATGTATCAAACAGGTATCCGCTTCTTTATCTAATTGATAAAAATGTAGATTAAGTTTATGAGGGAGAAAGCAATTTCTCCCTCTTTTTATTTATAAAAAAGACAAAATAAAACCCTTAATTCGCTTTGAAATAAGGGTATTATACATAAATTTATTATTTCTTTATTTTTTAGCGGATAATTTTTCTTCAGCAACAATAGTTTCTGCCAATGCTAAAATTGTTTTTGAATAAATTGAGGAATTATTGTATTTTCTCAAAACTTTTACTTTTGTATCAATGGTGGCTTTTGAGTTCCAGTTATGCTTTTTTAGATAATTAGCAACAGAAACAATTGCATCAGGCGGATCGAAAAGATTTATTTTATCATCATCATTTCCATCCAAGGCAAATTTCTTAATATTAGAAGGCATGAATTGGCAAAGACCTATAGCTCCGTATACTGAACCCGGCATATCAAAAGGATCTAAGTCATTTTCAATAATTTCAATTGATAAAGCCTTAAATTCATCATAAGCCCATTCAGATCTTTGTTCCATCTTGGTGTTTATCCAGGACTTTTTTGAACTAGGGTTGTTTGGAAGATTTTTTGTAAAGTCAGGTATTTGCGAATAATCTTTGGAAACAGACATGCTTGCTAAAGAATAAAAAGCATTTTCTTTTCCTAAATAACCGCCTAAACGCGTTTCAACAAACATTAAAGCGGCAATCAATTCTTTGGGAACATCAAATTCTTTTTCCGCAGTTTCAAATGCTTCTGCGTTTTCATTGATAAAGTTAAGGGCAAGGTTTGCATTTGTTTTGGTAACAATATTTTTATACCATGGCCCCGGAGTTTTGTAAGCCTTTGTCGGATAATCATAATAAGGGCTTTTTGCGGGTGTTTTAGCAGTTGATTGGGGCTTTTTGTTATAAGTAATATTATAAAGTTCTTTAATTTTTGTTCCCATCGGAGTTTGAGAAGGTGCACTTGGAAGCATAGTGAAATATTGTTTAAGTTTAGCAGAGGAAACACCGTCTTTTTCTAAACGAGCATAGAGGTATTCCCATGTTTTATTGTCAATAATAATACTCTCTGCTGAAAGTTCAAGTTTAAATTCTTGACTTGAAATTTCATTAGACTCTGAACCATATTGGGGCGAAGATGATTTTGCACATGAAGTAAGAAGAAAGAAGGAAAAAAATAAAATATAAGTATAGTGTTTCATAATAATCCTTAAAAAGTATTGTATACAGAATAGATTCTGCCTATGGCATACTCATTAGCTTGATTAATTGATAAATTTAAAGATGGAAAAATTTTATTATCGGGTACAAGATTAATCATACTTTCAAAATTTTCATTGACTTGTGATGAATGAAAAATTCTTGCTGCATATAAGCCTTGTATTGGAATGCAAAATAAATAAATTTCACCTGAAACTAATTTTGTATCTGCACAATTAACAAAGATTAATGAATTTTGCAGGATACATGGTTCCATGCTTTTGTTATCTATTTGAAAAATAAGACCATTGTCTTTATAATGATTTTTTGAAAGGTAAAAATAATCTTCAATGTCAAATAATTTATTATTATTATCATCTAACAAACCATTATAGAAAAATGAATAAACAGGGACTCTATATGAAGAAGCAGAACGATTTGAATTAAACTCTTGAAAATATGCTTTTGATGTGTTTTCAGATGATAGTGGAAGACAGGTGTTTTCAACATTAATTTGATATTTAGGTAAAGCACCTTCCAAAAGCCATAATGGATTTATATTATGAGAAGTGAGAAGACTTATAAGCCAAGAATCAGGAATACTTTTTCTTTTTTGAGCATCTGAAATACTTGATTGCTGAACCCCTAAAACAGTTGCTAGCTGTTGTTGTGTTTTGCTTTCAGAAGCTTCATAAATTCTTTTCATTATATCTTGAAATTTTATATCATCTAACATATTTAACCTCTATATGTATATTTGTTAATACATATTTAAAAATTTATAACTTATTTTTATAAAGAAGTAAACAGATATTATAATGGAAAAATATATAAAACCATATAAATTATAAACTATCATCTTTAAATGTTTAATTTATTTAAAAAAAAAGTTTTATACACAAAAGTATTTATTTGTGTATAAAACAGATATTATAAGTTATATTAAAATTAGTTTATAGCATTAAGAAGGGGATGGCTAGGATCAAGGAAGATTCTTGTATCATTTTGTAATGAGTTTTGCATAGCCTCTAAACCTCTTTGTAGTTGGTAAAATTCAGGTTCATTTTTAAAGGCTTCAGCAAAAAGTTTTGCAGCTTCTGCATCACCTTCACCGTGTAAAACTTGTGATTGATAGTTTGCATCAGCTAAAAGAATAGCACGCTCTTTATCTGCTTCTGAACGTATTTTAGTTGATTCTTCAGCACCTTCTGAACGATATTGCTTAGCTTGCCTTTCACGTTCAGCCCTCATTCTATCAAAAATAGCTCTTTGGTTTTCTTGCGGAAGGTCAGTTCTTTTTATACGCACATCAACCACCTCAATTCCAAATTCTTCCATTTGTTTAGAAGCTAATTCAGTAACCGTTTCCATTATTTGTGAACGGTTTGATGAAACAACTTCTGTAAGAGTATGTTGACCTAATTGTGCTCTGAGGTGAGAATAAACAACAGCATCTAAACGAGCTTGTGCAGCAGGAATTGTTCGCACTGTTTGATAAAAATCAAGGGGTGAAACAATACGCCATCTTGCATAGTTATCAAGCAAAATTGTTTTTTTATCAGAGGTGAGTGCTTCTGCTGTTCTTGCGTCATAATCTAAAATTCTTGCATCAAAATAAATCACATTTTGTATAAATGGAAGTTTGAAGTGAATTCCGGGGCCATATGTTTTGTCAAGTGGATTACCTAATTGTAAAACCATTGCTTTTTGTGTTTGGTGCACAATAAAGAGTGATTGTGAACCAAAAAATAAAAGCACTATAAGAAAGATAAGAAAAGTATATATTTTTTTCATGTGATTTCCTTTATTATTGAGCAACAGGAGCTTTTGGAGTGCTTGGACCTAAAGGTAAGATAGGAAGCATGTTTTCCATGCCTTCAGTAAGAATAACTTTTTCAAGGCCGGGCTGACTCATAATTGATTCTAAAGTTTCATACACCAAACGCTGCTTTGTTATATCAGGTGATTTTTGATATTCACCTAATATAGCCATAAATCTGCTGGCTTCACCTTCTGCATTACGTATTCTTGTTTGTTTATACGCTTCTGCTTGGTTTATGATTTCAGCCGCATCACCGCGAGCAACAGGAATAATTTCATTTCTATAAGCTTCTGATTCGTTGATAATTCTACTTTTATCTTCACGAGCTGAGGCAACATCTTTAAAAGCATCACTCACTTCAGCAGGCGGTTGAACGTCTTGCATTTGCACAGCAACAACTTCTAAACCAACTTTATATATATCTAAAATTTCTTGTAATAAAGCTGCAACATCATTTTGTATTTGAATTTTACCATCAGTAAGGGCTGCATCAATAAGATTATTACCGATAACTTCACGCATTGCAGCTTCTGCCGCATTTTTCAAAACAGCATCAGGGCTTTCAACATTGAATAAATAGTCAACAGCAGCATCAGGCTTAATTCTGTATTGTATACTAAATTGAACATTTACAATATTTTCATCGCCTGTAAGCATGGCTGATTCATCACTTACGTTTTGAACTCTGCCTTGTTGAAAATTGGAAAGGCTTGATTGTGATCTAAAGCCAACTTCTGCTTGCTTAATTTGTGTAACTTTTGGTCTATATACTGTTTCAATCGGGTAGGGCAGATGATAGTGAGGGCCCGGACCTGTTGTGTATGAATATTCACCAAACCTAAGCACAACACCGGCTTCATCAGGTTGAACAATATATATACCTGAAAGTAGCCATAACAAAAAGCCCACGACTACAGCATATTTAATAAATTTTTTGGGAGCTTCTTGAAAGTTTTCTGAATTATTATTTCTAGGGGGCTCATTACCATTACCATTGTTTTTATTATTATTTTTTAGTTTTTTTGATAATTCATAAAAATCTTTAAAAAAGTCATCCGGTTCACTTTTTTTTGTTTTATTATCGTATTGTCTACTATGATCATTTTCATTAGAATAGTCATCATCAGAATTATTATTTTGCTTGGTATTCTTTTGATTAAACGGTGTCCAAGACTGTTGGTTTTTTTGTTTTTCTTTTAATTTATCCCAATCCCAATTCATTAGGTTGTCCTCATTAAATTTAATTTATTATGCTTATTAGTATAAGTTTCAAAGCTACATCTGTCAATGGAGTTTTAAAGGATAATTATAAAGGAACTTTAATAACTATTTTTAAAACATTTATATTTGTATCAACTTTTATTGCAGGTGCATGTGCATCAGAAGGGTAAAAAATTGCAAAAATACCTTTTCGTAAGTGAACACGAGTATAATCATTTGGCTTTTCATTATAAAAAATAACATCTGTGCCTTTTTTTAAAGGGCTAAGCCCCTCAAGCTCTCTAGCATAAATATACTCTTCACCTTCTAAAACAAGTTGCACATCAGTCATAATTTCATGAGTTTCAAAAAAGGCATCTTCTTCATTTTTAGTTGTGTAATGCTGAATGAGCACTTTAGCATTATTTGTTTTTTCTGAAAGTTGAATATGATTGCTTTCTTTTATAAGTGAGTAATTATTTAGAACTATGTCTAAAAATTCTTCAAGTGCTGCTTCAATAGGAAGTGGAAGATTTTGAGATTTATAAGTTTTTAAATCTGCAATAATCATACTTTTTCTCCTTTATTATAAAGAATAAGATTTTAGAATTTTTTCAAGAGTAAAAGCAAAATCGTTTAATTCATCTTCTGAAATGGTAAGAGCAGGTAAAAGACGGAGGGTTTTTTCTTGAGCAAGGTTTAAAATAAAGCCCGCATCAATAAGTTTTTGCCATACCTCTTTGCATGAAGCAGCAGGAAGATTAAGTTCAATGCCGATCATAAGCCCTAAACCACGAACTTCTTTAATAATATTTGGAATTTTTTCATTAATAATACTAAAACGTTCACGCAAAGCGTCGCCTATAAGATAGGTGCGTTCTTCCAAATTATCTCTTTCAATAATATCAATGGCTTTTGAGGCAACTGCTGTGCAAAAAGCATTTCCGCCAAAAGTGGTCGCGTGTGAGCCATAATCAAAGGCTTCAGCTACTTTTTCTGTGCAAAGCATTGCACCTAATGGAAGACCGTTTGCCAAAGATTTTGCAGCGGAAATAGCATCAGGCTCAAGGTTGAAATGCTGATGTGCCCAGAATTTCCCTGTTCTGTAGAAGCCTGTTTGCACTTCGTCAATCAAGAAGAGAAGATTGTTTTCACGGCAAAGAGCTTCAATACTTTTAAGATATTGCATGCCTAAAGTTTGCACACCGCCTTCACCTTGAATTACCTCCACTAAAACAGCACATGTTTTTTCATTGATAGCTTGAGCTATATATTTCACATCTCCATATTCCACTTGAACAAAGCCAGGAGTTGTCGGTTCAAAGCCTTCAAGATATTTTTCTTGCCCTGTAGCAGCAAGTGCTGCTAAAGTTCTGCCGTGAAATGCTTGTTTTAGTGTTATAATTTCAAAGGCTTCTGATTTTCTGATTTTGTGTGAATATCTTCTTGCAATTTTAATTAAAGCTTCATTCGCTTCAGCACCTGAATTGCAGAAAAAGGCTTTTTTAAGATGTCTTGAACGATCGATAAGTTTTTGAGCAAAGTCAAGCTGTTCTTCTTGATAAAAAAGATTTGAAACATGAATAAGTTTGCGAGCTTGCTCATTCATAGCATCGGCTAATTCTTCATTTGCATGCCCTAATTGTGTGCAGGCAATGCCGGAAAGAAGGTCAGTATATTCTTTTCCGTCAAAATCATAAAGTTTTGTGTTTTTGCCAGATTTTATTGCTATAGGATAACGGGCATATGTTTTACACATAAGCCTTTCTTCTTTTGCTTTAAGTTCTTCAAAGTTTGACATGGTTAAACCTCTACTTTAAGTTTTATATAGTTTAATAATTAAAAACAAATAAATACATTATTATAATTGCAATCTACCTTTGAAGGCTTCTGCAAGATTTTCAATGTCAGTATTAACAATAGTATTAAGCCCATCTCTTACAAAAAGCTTATTGCTTGCTTGCACTTTTCCAAGATATGTGCATACTTGTCCTTCAAACAATGCTTCAAATTCAGCTTTATTTTCAGGCTTAATAGTAAGAAGTAAGCGTGAAGCAGTTTCAGAATATAGTTTTTCTGTAAGTGTTACGCACTTGCAGGCAGGCATTGAATTAACATCAACATTTGCGCCTAATCTACCGCCTAAAGCCATTTCAGCTAAAGCAACCATAAAACCACCGTCAGATAGATCATGGCAAGCATTTACATAACCTGCTTGAATTGCTTCATATAGGGTATGATAGCGCTTTTTGGCTATTTGCGAATTAACTTGAGGAACTTTTGTATAAACAAGATTATATTCCTCTTTAAACTCATCATAGATTTCACTTCCTGCTAACTCTTTTCTTGTTTTTCCAAGAAGGTAGATTAAATCGCCTTCATTTTTGAAATCTGAAGTAATACTTTTATTAACATCTTCAATAATTCCAATTACAGAAAAAAGCAGAGTAGGCGGAATTGAAATTTTTTGCCCACCACCGGTATAATCATTCTTCATACTGTCTTTTCCTGAAACACAAGGAACTTGGAAATCAGTGCAGTATTTATCAAGAGCTTTAGCTGATTGCACAAGTTGAGCAAGCTTATATTCACCATCAGGCGTACGCTCACTTTGCACGGGATCACACCAGCAATAATTATCGCAACCGGCTAATTTATTAGGGTTTACACCAACAGCAACAGCATTTCTTACGGCTTCGTCAATAGCATTTGCTGTCATTGCATAGGCATCATAGTCAGAGAATTTAGGGCAAATTCCGTTTGAAAGCACAATTCCCTTATCTGAGTTGAGCACAGGGCGAATAACAGCCGCATCAGCTGGTGCATCTTTTTTCACGCCAACCAAAGGCTTCACAACAGAACCTGCTTGCACTTCGTGATCGTATTGACGTATCATATATTCTTTAGAACAAATATTTAATCTGCCAAGCATTCTAAGTAGTGCATCTTCTTGTTTTGCAAGAGGAATTTGAAAGTCAGAGGGTTTTTGATCTTTTGCTAATTCAGGTGTTTCCCAAACAGCTTTCAATTCCATCTGTGGTAAGCCTTTGTGCATAAATTCCATTGGAAGCCAAGCCACATCTTTTTCTTCGTATTTTATATGGAAATAACCTGTATCAGTGAAAGTGCCAAGATTATTTGCTTCAACACCATAATGTTTTGCAAGAGAAAGAAATTCGTCTAATTTTTCTTGAGGAACAGCTAAAGTCATACGTTCTTGAGCTTCAGAAAGAAGAATTTCCCAAGGGCGTAAGCCATCGTATTTTAAAGGGGCTTTTGATAAATCTAAAAGACAACCATTTGTATCTTCCGCCATTTCGCCCACAGAAGAGGAAAGGCCGCCTGCACCATTATCTGTGATAGCATTATAAAGACCTAAATTTCTGGCTTTAATAATGAAGTCATACATTATTCTTTGAGTGATTGGATCGCCAATTTGAACAGCTGTTGCAGGGGAGTCTTGGTGAAGCTCTTCTGATGAGAAGGTGGCACCATGTATGCCGTCTTTCCCAATTTTTCCGCCTGCCATAATGATAGCATCACCCACTTGAGCTCTTTTTTGCCAGCCGGGTTTTCCGTGCAAAGTTTTTGGCATAAGTCCAACCGTTCCGCAATAAACAAGGGGTTTTCCTAAAAATCTTTCATGAAAAACAACAGCACCGTTTACAGTTGGAACACCGGATTTATTTCCTCCATGTTCAACACCTTCACGAACGCCCTCTAAAACTCTTCTTGGGTGTAATAAACGTGGTGGAAGAGGTTTAGAATATTCAGGTGAGGCAAAACAAAAAACATCAGTATTACAGATAAGTTCTGCACCCATTCCTGTTCCCATAGGGTCGCGGTTAACACCAACAATACCTGTCAATGCGCCACCGTAAGGGTCAAGCGCAGAAGGGGAGTTATGGGTTTCAACTTTAATGCAAACATCAAAATCTTCATTAAATTCAATCACACCGGCATTATCTTTAAAAACTGATTTGCAATAATCATCTTTTCCTAAAGAATTTCTGATATTTTGTGTGGTATTTTGAATAAATGTTTTATAAATTGAAGAAATCTCTTCTTTTTCACCTGTTTCATTATTTGTATAATCGATTTTTGATGCAAAAATCTTGTGTTTGCAATGCTCTGACCAAGTTTGAGCCAATACTTCGATTTCGGCGTCAGTAGGGTTTTGTGGCAATCCTTGAGACTTTCTTTGAGCCTTTACATCTTCATTCAAGTAATGATTTTTTATTGTTTGCATTTCAAATAAAGAAAGGGCAAGCGTATTTTCACGGCTAAAAGCCATAAGCTCATCGTCAGTCATTTCTATAAGAGGGATAATTGCGACTTCATTTGATGATGAACCTGTAACTTTAGCAATTTGTGCTTCAAAGCCTGCTTCTTGTTGCCATTCTTCTTTTGATTTTATGCGAAAACGCTGGATAAGAGTGTTTGCCAAAAGATTTTCTGCTATGTTTTCAGCATCTTCTTTTGTTATAGAACCTTTTATATGGTATTGAATAGAAGTATAGGCTGCAACTTCTTCTTTATCTTTTTTCAAAACAAGAGCAATTGTTTTTTGTGCTGTGTGCCCTTCATTGTCAGTTACACCTGGTCTAAAGCCAACTTCAATTATATAATCAGCAATATCTTCCCCAAAAGGATTTTGTGCTTCAAAACTAAGATTATGTAAAACAATATCATGTAAGACTGATTTATCAGCTAAAGTTTGAGCTTCATTTTGTGTGATACCTATAACAGTAAACACCTTAACTACTCGAAGATCTTGTACTTTAATCTCTAAAGCATGAAGTATTGATTCAGCAACTCTTCTGCCTATTGCATCATCTAAATGCTTATGCGGTGCAATTTCAAATCTAATGATATTGTTTTCTTTGATTGTTTTTGTCATGATTAATCCTTTTTTGTATAACTTTTATGTATTTCTTTTACTTAAATAGTCAAGGGCTGAAATTAAAATTTCTTTTGTAGAAGTGGAAGGGAAGGTTTTAAGGTTTATTTTTGCTTTTTCAAGATGCTCCATGGCTTTTGTTCTTGCAAGTTCATCGTATTTTCTTTCAAGAATAATATTGGAAATATTAATCACTTCTTCTTGAGAAAATTCATTTTTTGTGCCAGCAGAAGCAAATTTTTTTGCAAATATTTCAGCTTCATTGCCTGAAAGCGAATGATAATAAGCCAAAACAGGTATTGTTGCTTTTCCTTCACGAATGTCGCCACCTTGCGGCTTTCCAATTTGAGCTTCAGGGGCAAAATCAAGCGCGTCGTCAATAAGTTGAAAAGCCATGCCAAGTTCTTCACCATATAATGAAATTGCTTTAATTTCTTCATCTGAAATAGGTAAATTCATCACTTTTTGCATATATACAGCACCCATAGTGCAAGCTGAGCGTAGAAGGTAAGCCGTTTTTCCTCTTATAATTTCATAATATTTTTCATCAGAATGAGACAAAGAGCCTTGCATTGAAATTTCTTCAAGTTCACCTCGTGTAGTTTGCATTACTGCACTTGCATAAAGTGAAAAAAGTTCAGGTGATTTATAAGATGCAATGTGTTCACATGCATAACCTAAAAGTGCATCACCGGCTAAAATTGTTGCAGTAGGGCCATAAATTGTATGGGCAGTAGGCTTGTTTCTTCTAAGATCAGCATTGTCAATCACGTCATCATGCAATAAAGAGGCAAGATGAATCATCTCAAGGCAAGAAGCAAGATCATAAATATTTTCACTTAGAACAGAGCTTTTTTCTTGGAAAAGTTTTGCACAAAGCACAGTCAAAAGTGGGCGAAGCCTTTTGCCACCTGCACTTGCAGTATGCTTTATAATAGGTTTCACTAATTCAGGAAGAAGATTTAGATGTTTTTCAAGGTTTTTTTCAATAGTTGGCAGTTCTTTTGCAAAAACTTTTGTGAAATTGATTATAGACATAAGTATTTCTTGGCTTTAAATTAAAATTAAAATGAATGTTTACCTTATTCAAAAAACGCACTATAGTTTGTAATAAATTTTTTAAAAATGCAAGTTTTTTTATTGACAGTACGAAGATAGCACTATAGGAATAATGTGTGATTAAACTTGTTTTATACAGAATAATTATTTGGAAACAGCATGGAATTTAATTTTAATTTTTCACTCTTTTTTACTGCATTGGGTTTGGCTTTTGTAATTGAATCTCTTATATGGCTTATTTCTCCTAAAAGTGCCAAAGAAGCATTTTCTCATTTACTTGAGCAATCAGATGAGTTTTTAAGAGCTTTTGCAGCTACTTTACTTATTATTGGGCTTTTAGTTATGTGGATTGCGCATTAGTTTTATTTAAAGGAATAAATATGAATATATACGCTTTAATTCTTGCTGCAGGCAAAGGCACAAGAATGCCTTCTCAAAAACCAAAAGTTATGCAAACCCTTCTTGGTGATACAATGCTTGCTTGCGTCTATAAGGCATTAACACCATGTTTTGATGATAAAATTTTTACTTTGCTTGGCTATAAAAAAGAATTTTTGCTTGAAGAACTTTTAAAAATTTCACCTTTAGCTTTAAAAAGAACTATCGAACAAAAAGAACTGCTTGGCACAGGGCATGCTATGCAGGTTTCTTTGCCGTATTTTGTGAATGAAAAAGCTGACTATATTCTTGTTATAAATGGTGATGTTCCACTTATTTCAAGTGAATTGATTGAAAAAATCATCGCGCAAGCTCAAGATGAAAATTGTGATTTATTATGTACTTCAATTATGCTTGACGATGTTGAAAATTATGGAAGAATAGTTCGTGAACATAATGATTTAACAAGAGATATTATTGAAATAGTTGAAGCAAAAGATTATAAAATTGAAAAACATGGTATTCCAAGCGGTGAAATTAATGTTGGGCTTTATGTTATAAAAACTGAATTTGCAACAAAATATTTACCTTTATTAAAAAATAATAATGCCAATAAAGAATATTATATCACTGACTTAGTTTCTTTAGGAATTGAAAATAATTGTAAAGTTTCGGTATATAATGCAGGTTATGATTTTTCTTTGCTAGGGGCGAATAGTCCATATGAATTAATGCAAGCAGAAGAAAACTTACGTAAAAAAAGAAATAAAAAAATTATGGAACAAGGCGTAATTCTTCATAATCCCGATACTATAACAATAGGGCAAAATGTTGAAATTCGTGCAGGTGTAGAAATTTTTCAAAATTGTATTATCACAGGAAAAAGCTTTATTGATGAGTTTTGTGTTATTGAAGCTTATACAATAATAAAAAATACTTCTATTGCTGCAAACACGCATATTGCTTCTTATTCACATTTAGAAGAAGCAAAAATAGGCAAAAACTGTAAAATTGGACCTTATGCACGCTTACGTCCTTTAGCAGAATTAAACGAAAATGTGCATGTAGGTAATTTTGTAGAAATAAAAAAATCTGTATTGGGTAATAACACAAAAGCAAATCATCTTAGTTATATAGGCGATGCAAAGATAGGCTCT
>CAYJHJ010000021.1:0-29830 GCA_964370095.1 uncultured Desulfovibrionaceae bacterium
GTAGAAACCTGCCCAAACACACCAAAGGCCAAAAAAGCCGCAACAATTGAGCCAAGCCATTCAATACCAAAGGCTTTAAAAAGATTATTATAAGCAATCAATAAGCTTTGTGTAAGATTTATTTGCTCTTTAGGAATAACAACACTAATTGCCAAAGTGCCGAAAACAAATAATAAAACCGCCAGAACAGAAGAAAGAAGAATTGCTTTAGGATAATCTTTTTGCGGATTTGCTACGTCTTTTACGTGCACAGAACTCATCTCCATACCCGCATAGAACAAAAATATGCTTACAGCTAAAGATAGATTGTTGAATTTCGCAATATCAGGAATCAATTCTGCTCCTGTAATATCAAGATATATGGGTTTTCCGCTTACATAATAGGCAATTCCCAAGATAATCAGCAAAGCACCCGGAATAAGTGTGCCTATAATAGCACCCCATTTGCTGATTGCACCTGAAAATCTTGCCCCTTTCAAGTTCAGAAGTGTTGCAAGCCAATACACGCTTAAAACAATGCCTAAAGTATATTTTGTGTTTGAGGCAAGCTTTGTATCATAAGAAATATCTGTGCCTATAAAAGCAAGTGAAACAGCTGCAAAAGTAAGCACAGTAGGAAACCATATAGTATTTTGAATCCATTGTAAAAAGATTGCCACAAAACCAAAAGATCCTCCAAAGGCTTCACCCACCCAACGAAAAACACCGCCTTTTTCTATCCATGAAGTTGCCATTTCAGCTGAAACAAAAGCAACAGGAATCAAAAAGAAAAGTGCCGCAAATAAATAATAAAATATTGAACTAAGACCATACACAGCCTCTGAAGGCAAGCCCCTCAAGCTCACAATTGCAGCAACATTTATCATTGCAAGAGTAAAAACAGAAATGTTTGAATTTTCACCTTTTATTTTATTTGACATAATAAACTCCACTTGATTTTTTTATATTTAAATACTTTTAATTTTTATATTCAATTATTCTTTTGCTTAGAATTATTAATTATCACTTAAATTTATAGTTTATGATACTTTCAAAATAATCAACAAAGGGCTATTTCTTGCAGATTTAAAGGCCGAAAAAAAAATTTTTGATAAACACTTAAGTTTCTCATATATATGACGTTATTTTATATATAATCTAAAAGGGGTTAATATGAAAATTACAAGTAAAATATTATTACCGATGTTTGTGCTCATCATGCTTGGTATGTCGTATATTGCGTACGATACTTATGGGCTGAGTGCTAAAAACATGCAAGAGGCTCAGCAAAAACTTAATATAATGGCTGTTAATAATACAATATCAGAACTTAACGGCATACATGAGTTCAACGTTCTAAATGCAATTTCACTTTCTCAAACAGGTTTATTGCAACCCTATCTTATAGGAACAGAAGAAGAAAAACTTGCTAACACACAAGGTGCAATTGACCGTATTGTCAACATGGGTAAAACATATAGTTATGTTATGCTTGGCATTGTTGACACTAAGGGTAATGTTCTTCAGCACACAGAAAGGAATCTTGTAGGAACAAATATTTCCAATGATTCCATATTTAAAACTGCAATGCAAGGCGAAGTGAAAGCTGGTGAACCTTTTCTATTCAAAAATGAAGTCGTATATGCAGTTTCTTCACCTGTTTATAAAACAGGCTCAAAAGAAATAATTGGTGTAGTATTTAACGTTACAAGGCTTATTGATACTTTCAGTAACAGAATTCCACTTGGTCAAAAAGGCTTTTTTGTTGCTGTTGATGTGAACGGGCAAGTCTTTATGAGCAATGATTCAAGCCAAGTTCTTAAAGCAAATTTAAACGATCCGGCTTGGGGGCAAAATATTCTACAGCAAAAATCAGGAAACCTTACTTTTGTAAATGAAGGTGAAGAAAAATTTGCTTATTTTGACGAACAAAAAGAAACCGGTTGGGTTATTGTTGCTGCTCTTGATGTTGAAGAATCAAATGCTTCAAGTTTAGCTCTTGGTAAAAGAATCTTCTCTATTGCAGCAATAGTTACACTTATTATTATTGCTATTACCGGCTTATTTGTATTAAATATTCGCAAGTCATTAATGCAATCAGTGAATTTTGCAAAAAATATCGCAGAAGGTAAGCTTGATGTAAAGATTGATAAAATAAATAAAGATGAAACAGGTGAAATAACAAAATCTTTGCAAAATATAACACAAGTTTTACGCTCTATTATTGATGAATATAAAAATTTAGAATCCGGCATAAAACACGGCGACTTGCTTTTAAAGTCAGACGTTAATAAATTCAAAGGGGATTTTGCAAATCTTGTTGCAGGAACAAATGATATTATCGCAAACTATGTTACTGTAATTGACAACATTCCTTCGCCTGTTGTTGTTTTAGATATAAATCTTTGCACGAAATATATAAATAAAAGTGGTATAGCTCTTGTTGGCACTGATTATCAAAATAAATCATGTAAAAACCTCTTTAACAGAGATGATGATTCAACAGAACAAGACGGATTAAAAAGGGCACGTTCCGTAAAACAAGCACAACGCGGTGAAACAAAAGCACATCCGGGAAATACTACTTTAGATATTATTTACAATGCAATCCCTTTACTTGATCCACATACAAATGATGTAAATGCAATGTTGCAGCTTATTACTGACGTAACCGCCATCAAAAAATCGCAAGAAACCATCTTACACGTTGCACAAGAAGCTACACATATCTCATCACAAGTGGCAACAGCTTCTCAAGAATTGGGCATGCAATTACAAAGCTCTGATTCAATAGCTTCAATGCAAGCAGATAAGGCTTCTACTGCAAGCACAATCATGACGGCAATGGATCAAGATGTAAGCACTATGTCATCAATGGCAAAAGACGCTTCTGAAGCATCTTTGCAAGCAAGAAATGAAGCAAAAATCGGCTCAGATGTTGTTGAAAAAGCAGTGCAAAGTATCAGTGTTGTTGAAAAGCAATCACAAAACCTTAAGTTTGGCATGGAAAAATTAGACGAAAATGCCAACGCTATCAATGAAGTTATTACAACTATCAGCGATATTGCAGATCAAACAAATCTACTTGCCTTAAACGCAGCTATTGAAGCAGCACGAGCAGGCGAGTCAGGCAGGGGCTTTGCTGTTGTTGCCGACGAAGTAAGAAAACTTGCAGAAAAAACCATGTCATCAACAGTAGAAGTGCAAAACGCAATCACACGAATTCAAGAAAGTGTTTCAAAAAGCGTAGAACAGGTGAACCAGTCTGCTTCTGAAGTTCAAAAAACAAGCCAGCTTGTGAACGAAACAGGCTCAGTGTTTAAAAGCATTATGCTTATGGTGGAAGAATCCAGCACAAAAGCACAAGACATTGCAAATTCAAGTGCTCAACAAGCTGATAGCAGTCATAAAGTTAATGAATCATTGAATGAATTAAATGAACTTGCAGCCAAAACTTCTGAAAATATGCAAGAATCTTTAAATTCTATTGCTGAGCTTACCACACAAAGCTCTGCATTGAGTGAACTTATCACAAGAATGCAAAACAACTAAAGCATTTACAAAGTTTAGCTTTTATTAGGTATGCTCTAAAACATATCTAATAAAAGCTAATTATGTTTTGATCTAAAAAAATCACCATACAATTTGACATTATTTTCTGTTTATTATATTATTAATTTTCCTAAGGAGGCTTTATGATAAATCATTTTACTTGACAAGCTTTACATGGCACACAGGTGGTGTTGTCTAACAGGCTTGACAAAAGTATTTTTTCAAAGCAATTTGAAATACTTGAGTAAAATTTTCATCATAAGCTTTTTTCTTTTTTTTGATTGCATTAAAAATCATTATTGAGCTTTCAAGTGAAAATTTGAAAGCTCAGTAATTTTAAATACATATCTTTTTAAAGCCTGTTATCAACAGGTTTTTTTAATTTTTAACTAAATTATAAGGATATGTATGTTTAAAAACAATTTCTTTTCAAGCACAACAGGCATCGCGGTAACAGGTGCTCTTATTGGTATTTGCGTTGTTGTTTTGCAATATCTTGGCAATCCTCCGAATATGGGTTTTTGTGCCTATTGTTTTGAACGTGATATGGCAGGTGCAATCGGCTTGCACAGGGCTTCAATAGTGCAATACCTTCGTCCTGAAATTATGGGCTTGGTTTTTGGTGCTTTTGCAGCTTCATTAATATTCAAAGATTTTAAATCAAAAGGTGGCTCCTCCCCTGCTATACGCTTTGCTTTGGGCTTTATGGCTGCAATTTGTGCCTTGGTTTTTCTTGGCTGCCCTTGGAGAGCAGTTATACGCATGGCAGGCGGGGATTTGAATGCACTTGTTGGCTTCTTGGGGCTTGCAGCCGGTGTTTACATTGGTGGCTTTTTCTTCAAAAAAGGTTTTGATCTTGGAAGAAACACAAATCAAAGAACTTTCTCAGCCTATCTTATGCCTTTATTTATGCTTGGCTTACTGCTTTTATATTTTGCTTTTCCACAACAAGAAGGTGAGCCAAATACTTCAATTATCTTTTATTCCATAACCGGCCCCGGCTCAATGCATGCGCCTGCACTTATTTCTTTAGCCATTGCATTTGCAATCGGCTTTGCTGCACAAAGAAGCAGATTCTGCACAATAGGTGGATTAAGAGATGTCTTTTTATTCAAATATTTTCATTTATTTATTGGCTTAGCTTGCTTTTTCTTGACTTTACTTATTGGAAATCTTTTAGTAGGAGCTTTTAACCTTGGCTTTGAAAATCAACCCGTGGCACACAATGATGGCGTCTGGAATTTCCTTTCTATGCTTGTTGTTGGCCTTGCTTTGGTTTTGGCTGGCGGCTGCCCTGCAAGACAATTAGTGGCTTCAGCAGAAGGAAATAATGATGCTACTATCTTTGTTTTGGGTGGCTTTGCAGGAACCGCAATGGCACACAATTTTCAAGTTGCTGCAAGTGGTGCAGGCATAGGGAATTATTCAATTCCTGCTGTTATGATTTCACTTGCTCTTTGTTTAGTAATTGGTTTTTCATACATGAGAAAAGGATAGATTATGTCAGCAATAACTACAATAGACACAAAGGGTTTTTCATGCCCACAACCGGTTTTGATGGTCAATGCCTATCTTATAGCAAAAGATACAAGCCCACTTCACATTCTTGTTGATAATGAAGCAAGCCTTGAAAATGTTTCAAGGGCTGCCAAAAAGCATGGCTGGAATGTGCAAATTGAAAATATAGATGAAAATGTGCAAAAAATTATTGCTACTTTATAAATGTTTGTAAAATAATATTTATACTATTTGATAAAAATAAATAAAAAAAACACTGATTAAAATAACACTGATATAGAAAAAAATGTGGCTTTAAGCTACATTTTTTTCTATTAAATTAGTAAATTATAAAATTTCATTTTTTTGTTTGACAGTTTTTCCAAATTAATATATTAGTATTTTATAATATACTAATGAAAGGTGATTTTATGGCAAAATCAAAAAAATATGCATATGTGCACTCTTTATGTGTTGCATGTGGAACTTGTTTAAAAGAATGTAAATTCGGAGCAATAAGTGTAAAAAATGGCATAAAGGCAAGTGTTGATACTGACAAATGTGTTGGATGTTCAAAGTGTAGTAAAGTATGCCCTGCTTCTGTGATTGAAATGATTTCTCGTGAGGTTATAGCTGATGAAAAATAAAAAATGGTATGACTATCTTTGGCTTCTTGAAATTTCTTATTTTGTGCTAGGATTTTTTAATATTTTATTTGCATGGCTTGGAATGATTTTCTTTTTCACGCCTCTTCTTATTGCAATTTTCACAAAAAACAAAGGCTATTGCCATAATTATTGTGGAAGGGGGCAGCTTTTTTCCCTTTTAGGCAAGAAGCTATCAAGAGATAAGCCACTTCCTAAATTTGTGCGAACAAAATATTTTCGCTATGGTTTTTTGATTTTTTTCATGGCAATGTTTTTCAATATGCTTTTCACCACTTATTTGGTTTACGCAGGAAGCTTAAATTTATCTGAATTTATAACGCTTTTATGGACTTTTGATCTGCCTTTTGCTTTTGCAAACAAAACAACCTTCAACCACTCAATTAACCCTTGGATAATTCAGTTTGCTTTTGGTTTTTATAGTGTTATGCTCACTTCAAGTATTCTTGGATTAATCACAATGGTCTTTTATAAACCAAGAGGTTTTTGCGTGTATTGCCCTATGGGAAGCATGACTCAAGAGATTTGCAAATTGAGAAATTAAGGGAATAATAATGGAAGAAATGAAAGAAAAAGCTAAAAATGTTGCTGAATTACTTAAGGTTTTAGCAAATGAAAACAGGCTGCTTATCTTATGCGAATTGGCAGAAAAAGAGCAAAATGTAAGCTCATTGCTTGAAAAATTAAATATTGGGCAATCCGGCCTTTCTCAACACCTTACGCTTTTAAAGGCTCATAATATTTTAGATTATGACAAGAAGGCTCAAACAGTCATCTATAAAATTAAAGATGAACGCATAAAAAAGCTTTTACAAAGCATTAAAGATACTTATTGTAGTGTTTAGAAGGGAAAGATGAAGTTTCAAAAATTTTTTCAAATATTATTTTTATGCGTTGCAAGCCTCACAATTTTAGAATTTATCTTTATAAAAGGCATGTTTACATGGCTTTTGGCAGTAAGTGCAACTATAGTTTGTGCAATGCTCAACATTCTTTTTTCTTTATTCAAAAAAGAATGGCTTATGGCATATTTTTATTTTCTTTTTGCAATAGCACTTTGCATGGGATATTTTGCTTTGGCATAAAATGTTTAAATACAAAAGCCGTATCCAAAATTAGGCTTGAATACGGCTTAATTAATATCGCTTTATGCCCAAATAACTAAACGAGTATCAAGGCTTGAAGGCAAATCAGGATGATAAGGCACTGCCCTCACCCCAAAGGAATGGCGGCCATTTTCTGCCACACTAAACTCGCCGGTATAAAGTAACTTTCCGTTTTCATTTTTCTCTTTGTAGTCAAGAGGAAAAACTTTTGGTTTTTCAATAAATTCGTGGGCTTCGCTATGCCCTATCACAAGTTCTATTCCTAAGTCTTTAGGATCAAAATCATTTGCATTTACTGTTACAAAAAGACGTATTTTTTGCCCTACATAAAGCAAATCATTGCTCACACCTTCAAAAGTAACTTCATCGATTGTAACAGCAGGGAAAGTGTGTGCTATAGCATGCTTCCAATCAGAAATTCTTTTTGCAAGTTCTAAATTATTTTCAAATAAAGCCCTCTTTCTCATTGCTGTAGGTGTGTAATATTCTTTGATATAATCATTCACCATTCTATGCGAGCTGAAGTTTGCGGTTAATGTTCGCATAGCATTTTTTGAAATGTCAAGCCAGCCTAAAGGCAAGCCATGGCTATCACGATCGAAATAAAGGGGCACAACCACATCTTCAAGCTTTTTATACAATGATTCTGCATCGGTATATGATGCCTGCTCTTCAATATTATTCAAACTTGAAATCACAGGGCCTATAGTCCAACCATTTTTTTCATTAAAGCCTTCGCACCACCAACCATCTGAAATACTAAGATTTACGCCACCATTTACAGAAAGCTTCATACCACTTGTTCCACTTGCTTCATTTGGGCGGTATGGAGTATTAAGCCATACATCACAAGCCCTTGTAAGCAGTCTTGAAACAGCCAAGCTATAATCTTCAAGAAAATAGATATGCCCTATAAAGCGTTCATCAAGAGTATATTTCACAATTTCACGCATAATATCAATGCCTTGCTGATCAGCAGGGTGTGCTTTACCTGAAAAGATAAAGATAACTGGCCTTCTTGCATCGTTTAAAAGCCTTTGCAGTCTTTTGGGTTCAGCAAAAAGGAGGTTTGCACGTTTATAAGGGGCAAATCTTCTTGCAAAGCCAATAATCAAGGCATTTGAATTACTTAACCCTGCACGCATAATATTTTGACTTGTCAAAGGAACATTCATAGTTTTAAAGAAAGATGCCAAGCCTTTATCAACTGTACGCAGAAGTTTTTCTTTTTCAGTTTTTTTGATATCCCAAAGCTTTTGAGGGGAAATTTCATAAATTCTTTCCCAATTTTCAGCTTCAGGAGGAAGCTCCGCCCAGTTTTCCCCCATCACATCATCTAGTAAATGCGACATAGGCTCAGAAACATAAGAGGAAACATGTATACCGTTTGTAACAGAACCGATAGGAACTTCCGGCCTTGAATAGCCTTTCCAGGCACTTTGCCACATGCTGCGTGAAACATCGCCATGTAGTTTGCTTACACCATTAGCTTTATTTGAATAATTCAAAGCAAGCACAGTCATTTCAAACATATTTTTATTGCTGCCTATAATACGCCCCATATCCAAAAATCTTTGGAAAGGAAGGTCTATGCAATTTGCATAATCAGTAAAATAACGCTCCATCAATTCATGGCTAAAACGCTCATTCCCTGCATCAACAGGCGTGTGAGTGGTGAACACGCAAGAAGCACGAACAGCTTCAGAAGCAACTTCAAAACTATTGCCTTGATGCATAATATCCCGAATTCTTTGAAGAATTAAAAAGGCTGAATGCCCTTCATTCATATGATAAACAGAAGGTTCTATGCCTAATTCTTGCAAAGCTTTCACTCCACCCATACCAAGCAAAATTTCTTGCCTTAGCCTGCAATCGCGATCGCCCACATAGAGTTGAGCAGTGGTTTTCCTGTCTTCAGCTGTGTTTATCGGCAAGTCAGTATCAAGCAGATAAAGCTTAATTCTGCCAACTTTTACCATCCATATTTGAGCGTGCAATTTTCTTCCGGGCAAATCAAGAGTAATAGTCTTACTTTCACCGTCTTTTTGCAACACTCTTTCTAGAGCCATTGTGGAAAAATCATTTTCTTTATAGATTGCTATTTGAGAGCCGTCATGTGCTATTTTTTGTTGAAAATAACCATTTTTATACAAAAGCCCCACTGCCACCAACGGTGTGTTTAAATCACTGGCTGACTTAAGATGATCGCCTGACAAAACACCTAAACCACCTGAATAAATTGGCAACATTTCGCAAAGACCATATTCTGTTGAAAAATAAGCCACAGGGTGTTCTTCAGTAATATATTCATCAACTTTTTTCACAGGTTCAGCCATATAATTATCAAATTTTTCTAAAAGCGAATCCATTTTTTCTAAGAAAACTGAATCATTATTCAATTCTTCTAAGCGTTCACCGGGAACACTTGCTAACAATTTCAATGGATTATGCTCGCAATTTTCCCAAATATCACTATCTATAGAAGAAAAAAAGCTCCATGCTTCACTTTGCCAGCACCACCAAAGGTTATCTGATAAATCATACAAACGTTTTAATCGAGTTGGTAATGCTGAAATTGCCATAAAGCTTCGTAATAAAGGAGTTACTGATGACTTTGCTTTAAGAACATGTTTGATATCATCAGGGTAACCATAGCCTTCTCTTTCATCAACATGCTCCAAAGCACGTATATAAGCGTCTTTATAATTTGGATAAAACTTCTCCCACGTAAAATAATTTGAAAGATTTCTTGCATCTTTACGCGATTTTAAAAGATCTTCTTCTGATTGTGAAATTGCTTTCATCAAAACTGCTGATAATTCTTCCAAAACCTGTTCGTAAACCCTATCTTCACGGGAAATAACATAAACTCCGCCTGAAATTCCTTCATCTTTTTGTATTTGGCGCGACCAATTGCCAAAGCCTGACAAGTCAGTTGTAACAGTTGGCACTGCCCAAGCCACACTTTCCTGCGGAGTATAACCCCAAGGTTCATACCATGAAGGAAATACGCCCAAATCACAAGCTGCCAAAGTTTCTTCATACGTAAGATTAATAAAACCATCTTCCCCATTAAGCTGAGCCGGCACAAAAACCACTTGCACATTTTTATCCGGGGCATTGTCTAGGCCAAGGTTAATGCATGTATTCAAGATAGGATCGTTCGGGGCATCATAAACATTATGCGAAGTTATCCAGTTTTCACCTCGTGGCGGCTTTTGATTTGCTTCACCGCTTATAGCATTTGCATTAACTCCGGTGTGCCCGCCCATAACAGCACATAAAGCTATCACCTGCGTATCTGTTCCACGCAGGGCTTCATTAATTTTTGCCAAAGATTTTAAGAAAACATCAAGGCCCTTATTACGAAACTCATAACGCCCGGAAATTAATAAGAAGCGTATATTTTCAGGCAATTGGCGTCGTAAAAGTTTTTCTATTGCAGATTTTAAATGAGATCTGTATTTTAGCACTTCACTTCTGTCTTCTGAATAGTCCGCAATAACACGCATATCAAGCCCATTGAGGGTTAAAACATCAGGAGTGCGAGCCAAAAACACTGAAGCCTCTTTCGCTGTGATGCTGCTTACTGTTGTAAAGCAATCAGCTTCTCTGGCAGAAACCTTTTCCATAGAGCATTTTGCAGTGATATTATGGTTTGCAGCTTCACGAGTGGGGTTAATTTGGTGCATTTGTTTATAAATATCACAACCAGTGCCTGCCATTGCTCTTCCAAGCATGGTTGCGTGTGTGGTGAAAACTGTTCCTATTTGTGAAGCATGTTTTTTCACATACAAAAGCCCTGCTCCGCACATCCATTCATGAAAATGTGCAACAGCTTTTTCTTCATTAGGGGCAATTTCAGAATGAAAAATAGTTGAAATAATTTCTCCACAAACTGAACTAAACACAACAGGCTCTGCATAATCCCAGCCACCTGTCATAGAATCAACACCAAACTGATTCCACAATTCATAAAGAAGTTGGTTTACATTTCTTTTATCTTTAAAATTCACCAAGATAGTTTTGGGCTTGCCGGGAATATCCCAACGCCCTAATCTACATTGAAAATTATTTTTTATAAGTAAAGGGCGGATACTTTCCCAACATTCTTCATCTGTTTCTTCAAATTCAGCATTATTACCAAGATCAGGGCCAAATAAATAATAATTATCATTAAAAACTTCAACAGCTTGCAATGCTTTGCTGCTCACAACAGTATAAATTCCGCCAACTTTATTACATACTTCCCAGCTCACTTCAAAGGCCGTGGTATTTTCTAATTCTGAATACATTTTATTCTCCTGATTATTTTAGTGTAAGTGTTCACATTTTCCATCTATTCATAAATCAAGCTTTGTTCAAAATCAGCCAAGACATTCATATAATTTATATAAGCATCGTATGGCGAGCCATAAGGGTTAAAATATTTATGCACATCACCGTCAGCAAACCATTTTGTGCACATATAATAAAAATGATCTGATGTTTGCAGCCTACGCCAAGTTTTTAGCAAGTTTTCATCTTCTTTCTCTCTTACTATTTTTTCAAGGCGATACACTGCTTCAATCGCATCATTTTGCATATCGTTTCCAAGCCAAGCGGTTAAATCTCTTTCCACATCAGCCCATGAAATTTCTTCGGGTATATCAAGGCGAGCCATAGGAGCAATACTTTGTGCAGCCTCAGCAGGCGTTATAAATTTAAAATTTGGGTTTTCAAAAATTTTCTCAGGCAATGCTTTCATAAATTCAAAAATTCCTGTTTCTTCCCATTGGTGTTCGCCAAAAGTTTCATAATCCATAAAAAGATTAATAATTTCACCTTGCAAGCCCGCATGGTGCACCCAGTTTGAGAATTTTTCAGCTGTAAGCGGAAATTCAGGCCAAGACCTGTTTGAAAAACGAAAAGCAATATCGTCAGAAAGTTGATAATTTTTCAAAAGCAATTTCAAGTCTAGGCAATTAGCAGGTTGATAAACAATATTTGGGCTTCGCCACCCTAGAATCTGATCTGCACCTTCAGCTAAAATTGCCTTATAGCCTAAATCTTCCACCATTTTTGCAATGCGATTTGAATAAATAAGTTCTGTATTACGAAAAACCTTAGGCTTATAATCAAAATATTTTTCAAGCATAGCAGAGTGAAGCTCAACCTGCTCTTTAAAATCCTTAGGTGAATATATGGCTGAAAGTGAATGAGCATAGGTTTCAGCCAAAAGCTCCACGCAACCGGTTTTTACTAATTTTTGGAATGATTTCAAAACATTAGGAGCCCACAGTTCAAGCTGCTCCATCACAACACCTGATAAAGAAAAAGCAATTTTAAATTTCCCTTTATACTTATGTATTAATTCCAACAAAACATTATTCATAGGTTCATAGCATTTATATGCTACTTTTTGCAAAATTTCACCATTTGCCTTGTCATCTTCATAAAAATGATTTTGCCCAAGATCAAAAATAGTGTAATTACGTAAACGATAAGGCTGATGCACTTGAAAATAAAAACAAATTGCTGACATAATAAACCTTCCGCACTTTTAAATATTAATAAATTTTAAACTAAATCCTCATATACAGCGATAAGCTTATTGGCTGCATTTTCCCATCTGATATCTTTAAGCTCATCTCTGCACTGTTTGACCATTTCAGCTGATAACATAGGATATTCAAGCACAGCGCAAATTTTGTCTGCCAAAGCCTCTACATCCCAAAAATCAACTTTTAAAGCATTTTTCACAACTTCTGCAACACCTGATTGTTTTGAAATTATCACAGGTGTGTCATAACTCATAGCCTCTAAGGGGGCAATACCAAATGGTTCAGAAACACTTGGCATCACATATAAATCGCTCATGGCATACATTCTGTCAACATCTTCACCTTGCAAAAAGCCTGTAAAGTGAAAACGTGAACCCAATCGCATCTGGGCCACCAAACGCACCATTTTCGGAAGCATATCGCCTGAACCTGCCATGATAAAACGAGTATTGGGCAAACGCTCAAGCACTATTTTTGCAGCATGAACAAAATATTCCGGCCCTTTTTGATAGGTTATTCGCCCCATAAAAAGAACATATTTCTCATTTTTTGGTGCATGAAGCGGTATATTTAGCTGTGCTATAGATTCCTCACGAGTAAGAGCATTATGCACAACAAAAATTTTATCGGGGTCAATTCCATATAATTGTGTTATACGTGTTTTTGTGTAATGGCTGACGGTAACCACTCTATCCGCAGCTTCAAGCCCTGCCTTTTCAATGCTTGCCACTTCTCTGTTGAGATTTGTTCCGCTTCTGTCGCTTTCAAGTGCGTGAATATGCACCACCAAAGGTTTTCCACTGATATTTTTTGCCACAATAGCAGCAGGGCATGTCATCCACTCATGTGCATGGATAATATCAAATTCTTCATCTTGCAAACTCAAAACACTTTGACTGTAACGGAAGACTTCTGTCATTAAATCTTCACCATAGCCACCATGCAAAGAAAGAACAGCTTCACCTTCTTGTTGATATTGAAGTTTTTTTTGTGTTTTTTCAACAACTTGATAAAGCTCTTCCCTTGTTTCCTGTGAAATCATTTTTGAAACATGCTCCATAAAAACCAGGGGCATTGTGCACGGATCATACATATAAGAATCTAAATTATCGACATATCTTTTCGTAAAGCTTTTTTGCAAATCATAATAACTTTCATTTGTGGCATAAGCATGAAGAGAAGATTTAATAGGATAGAGCTTTAGATGCTCTTGCCACACTTCTTTTACAAAAGAACTATTTGATTTTGTTTGAGAAAGACATGAAGTGTTTTTTTCAATATTTTCAATATCTACAATATGTTGCCTTGTTTGATTATAGGATTTTTCTTCTATGAATTCATCAAACAAATCTTCTTTCCAATGTATACGTGTGCCTGAGGCTTGACGCAAAGAAATTCCTTTTGACAAATTCAAACTGTCTTCACCTTCCATACGTGGAAGCATAAAAAGAATTTCAACATTTTTCTCAGCAAGAGCTTTTGTTAGCCCATAACATGCTGTGCCAAGCCCCCCACTTTTATAGGGCGGAAATTCCCATCCAAACATCAAAACACGCATCAAATTCACCCTTATATTTTCACTTAAACCCAAAATCACTCATAGACTTTAAAGCAATTCTAAAACTTATCATGAAAGCTTTTATTTTAAAATGTTTACCACTTCTTCAATATATTTATTTTCCCATTCAGTCACAATTTTCGGTGCTTCTTTACGCAAAGCTGCCAAAAGTCGAATGAGCTCTGCCACACTCCATGCTTGTGCAATACAGCCATCAGGCAGATAAGGAGGGTCAGCGGTGAAGATTTCTGAAACACTGCCCACTCCCGCATGTTTTAAATGCGTAGTCAAAAGAGGGGTAAGCGTTTCAAGCAATTCTTTAGCAGCACCTTGTTTGTCTTCCGCTGCTTTTAATAGTGCATCAGCATAAATTCCAAGCGGCCAAGGCCACACTGTTCCTTGATGGTAAGCTCCGTCTCTTTCCTCTGGGCTTCCTTTATATAATGATTGATACAAAGGATTATCAGGTGAAAGAGTACGCATACCAAAGGGGGTAAGCAAAAATTGCCTACACTTTTCGACAATTTCAAGAAAATATTCACTTTCCAAAATAGCATAAGGCAAACCCACTGCAAAAAGCTGATTAGGCCGTAAAGCGCTATCAATTTCATCAGGTCGCCAACAGTCAGCCAAATAACTTCCGTCTGCTCTTTCTATCAAAAAACGATTTTTAAAAGTAAGTTTCATTTTTTCTAATGATTTTTTATGGCAAAGCGGATGTGGTTTTTTTTGCCCATACAAGTTTGCAAGCTCATTTGCAAAAGACAAAGCATTAAACCATAAAGCATTTATTTCAACAGGGCAACCGTAACGAGGTGTTACGGGTTTGCCATTCACATTTGCATCCATCCATGTGAGCTGAGTTTCAACCGACCCTACATGCAAAAAGCCCTCTTCATCACAAGCCACATGCGGAATATTGCCATAGGCATAATTTTCAATCATTTCTTTAATAAATGGCCAGCAATATTTACGTATTTCTTTTGCTGCTTCAGGCGAAGAATAATAGGCAGCTTGCACAGCCCAAACATACCATAAAGAGCCGTCTATAGCATTATAAGAATGTTTGCCGTCAGAAGAAAACATATTGGGAATTTGCCCTTTCACAGATTCTTTTGCAAGGCGTTTCAAAACATTCCAACCTGCTTCATTATTACCTGAATAAAAGGTTAAGCCTGCAAGTGCAATGCAAGTATCACGTCCCCATGCTTCAAACCAGTGATAGCCGGCAACAATAGCTTGATTATCAACGCTATCGCCAATAATGAAATTTTGCCCTACTTTTTGTAACTGGCTTTGAATAAGAGATTTTTTTGCAAATTTCAAAGCATTTTTTGAAGCTTTTTCACGTTTTTTTACTTCATTTTCCCAAAGTTTTTCAAGTGAACCAAGCCTTGAAACTATATCTTCTGTTGAAGCAGAAATAACAACAGATTGCCCATTGTGAAGTTCAATATCCAAAACCCCGGGTTGAAATAAATCTTCATGATTATCAAAACCGCGGCTTGCTTCTTGCATATATTCAACATCATAATACCAATCAGGCGAAGGATGAAACACAAAAGTTTTGCTTATTTGCATAAAAAATGATGGTAAAGAATTATAAGGTGTTAGCATAAAGCCATCTTTTGCAGGCCAAGTTTTCACTTGCAAGTCAATATTTGCTTTTGTTAAGGCATGCATATTTCGATATGCAAGCAAAGGTTTCACGCGTAATCGTGCAGGCCCCGGCACAGAAATACAGGCATCTGCACTTTCGCCACAGGAAAGATTATATTTTATCAAAGTAACATTTTCTTTATCAAGCATCATTATTTGGCGTGTTAAGTGAATATCGCCGTATCTATATATAAAAGTAGGCACATTTCCAATACGCACTTGATTGATAAATTCATGCCCGGAAGGGTGATAGATTTCAGGGTGTTTACGGCAAGAAAGTTCAGCTTCTTTGCCGCCAATCATCAAGGACTCTTCTAGGGTTGACAACAGCACATAACGCCCAGGTGGGTTTTCAAGCTGGGTAACCAGCAAACCATGATATTTTCTTGTATTGCAACAGGCTATAGTTGAAGAGGCATAACCTCCTAAACTATTGGTTTCAAGCCACTCGTTGCGTAAAGACCTACGTAAATTTTTACAAACCGTTTTATCATAAACAAATTCCATAACAACAACTCTCACTCGAACAGTTAAATAATTTGTCAAAAACACTAAAACAAACTAAATTAATGAAAAAACATTAAAAGTTTGGCAGCTATAAATATAAAACACATTTATTAAAGGCTATTTTTAATAAAAAAATATCAAAGTTAAAGAAAAAAAGCAAGAATATTTTGATTGAAATAATTTATAAAAACAAGGAAATTTCATTTCTATAATTAAATATAACTATTGAGCATTTATAATAAAACTCACGCCACCCCATAATGAAGCGTCTTTTTTTTGCATTAAATAAATAGGAATTTTTTTCAATAAGGGAAGCATTTTGCTTGAAGGATGATAAAACTCTTCTTCAAAGCTAGAACTTTGTAGTATTTGAGGGTTTTTAACCAAAACACCTCCGCCTAAATAAAGCCCGCCTATACATAAAGTGCTTAAAGCATAAATTTTGCAAAATCTTGCCAAGAAGCGAGAATATAAAGCTAAGGGTAAATTTTCTTTACTATTATTGCTTTTTTTCCAAAAATTTTCAACAGCTTGTTCCGGTATAAGTTCTTCATTATAAATGTAATAATGTAAAAGGCTTATCCCTCTTGCAGCCAAAACATCTTCAGCACTAAGCCTTTCTTTTTGTAAATAAGCTAAGGCAAAGTCAGCAAAATCTCTTTCCTCTTTTGAATAAAAAGGCATTTCACAATGCCCTGCTTCACTTTCCAAAACCTTCCAGCTTTTATGAGCCAAAGGCATAAGGCAAGCCGCTCCAATGCCTGTTCCTGCCCCAAGTGCCGCACGCACATTAAACAAATTTTCCTCACGCTCTTCCCTTGAATAATCTTTAGGATAAAGCAAGAAGTGCTCATTATTTTCAATGGCTTCATTAGTTTTATAACCTTCAAAGCCAAAGCTTGCATATGCTTGCAAAGTAAAGTCATTCACCAAAAAAAAATTTTTACCTATTTTAAGTTGATTTTTTGCAATAAATATACTGAAATCTAAAAACAAAGAAGCATTTGAAAGTTTTGCGGAACATTCATTTTTATTGATTATTCCCGCAAGCCCAAAACAATAAAAATCAGGCTTAGTGTATTTATTGGTAAGTAAGGCTAAATTATTAAAAAAATCATCATCAGATTTCATTGTGGCTGTAGGCACTTGATGTTTTGCAATAAGATTAATACTATTATCATCAATTTCAAAATAAGCAAAACGGCTGTTTGTTCCACCTATATCTGCACAAATTATGCCCTTTTTCACAAGGCTAAACCTTTATCGTGTAAGTTTTTTCTTTTAAAAGCAGCCTTACAAAATCGTCTTGACTAAGCGGTCTTTCAAAATAATAACCTTGTGCCAAATCACAACCGATTTCTTTAAGCCAATGTGCTTGCTCAGCTGTTTCAACCCCTTCAGAAACAACTTTCATATTTAAGTCTTTTGCCATACGAACAATATTTTCAACAATAGCAGAGCCTTTTCTCTCTTTGCTATTATAATCTAAAAAGCTTTTATCAAGTTTAATTGTATCAACATCTAAAACTGCAAGACGGTTAAGTGAAGATACCCCTGCACCAAAGTCATCCATTGAAACAGCAAGCCCAAGTTTTTTGATTTCACTCACCCTCAAGGCCATATCTTTATCATTATCTAGGATAGCACTTTCTGTAACTTCAGCTTCAAGCTTTGAAGGAGAAATTTGATATTTTTTCATAAGATTGACAAGTCGAAGGGGTGTGCTTGCAGCAAGCAATGTTCTTCCTGAAAGGTTTACTGAAATCAAAGGAATATTGATTTCACTTTCAAAAGCTTTAATAAAGGCAATAACTTCTTCAAAAACATGCAAATCAAGATTCATAATAAAGCCGTTAGCTTCAAAAATCGGAATAAAATCATTAGGATAAATGATTGCTCCAGGCTCGGGGATCCAGCGTATAAGGGCTTCTGCCCCGGCAACCTTCAAAGTTTTATAATCTATTTTAGGCTGATAAAAGACTTTAAATTCTTTATCTTTGAGTGCTTGCTCCATTCTGAACACAATTTCTGTTTGAATTTCAGATTTTTTCTGCATTTTTTCATCGAATGTATTACATGTAAGGGCGTGATATTGCTTACCACGAAGCCTTGCTATGTTTGCCCTATCTACAATTACGTTAACATCATCTTCAGTATTATCAATTTTATATTTTCCGATTGACATGCTTAAGCTATAGTCTTTACCCACTACTTTTGCAATTGAAGGAATCACATATTTATAGCAAACTGACTCAATATTATTTTCACTATCAGCTTTTACAAGCATAACAAAAAGCTCACCTACAATTCTGCTGATAAGAACTTCTTCATTTTTATACCCTTCTACTAAGGCCATTGCAAAGGCTTGAATTGTCCGTGAACCATATTCAAATCCATATATGTTATTGATAACACGGAAATAATCAATATCAAGAGTAATAATTTCATATTCATTATTTTCTGCTTCTTCAAGTTTTTCGTGCATAATCTCTCTAAACAAGTGCATTGACATAAGGCCTGTCAAGCTGTCTGTATTGATAATATGCTGGATTTGATTTCTTTTTTTCTTCTGCTCATATAAAAAGAAAAGAACAATTAATGAAATAAAGAAAAGTGCAAAGATAATAATATAGTGCAAATTCTCTTGTATTAGTTCAACCATGCTTGCAGAAGGTGTGAAAACAAGGCTTTGTTCTGAAATAATGGCATTAACTTCAGCATCATCAAGATGACGTATAGTTGTATTAAAAGCTGTTAAATATCTTGAAGATAATTTTTTTGAAATAAAAAACCTTAAAGGCAGAGTGATGTTTGTTCCTACAATTCTTGTATCTTCACCGCCTAAAACAGAACGAACATAATCAGCCCCTGAAACAGTAAAAAAACCTGCATCAAATTCTTTTGAAAGAAAAGCACTAAATGAGCTCATCATACCATTATAGGTATGAAGTGTACTGTTTGGAAACTCATCGCGAATAAGATTATAGTCAAGCGTTGTATAATTGTAAACACCTACACTTATGGCATCAAACCTATTAAAATTATGGCTATCTTCACTATTTAGCATAAGCACCATAGGCAAACGTGCATAGGCATCTGTTTGATAATAATCCTTATGAATATCTGGATATTCGTCTTGAATAGAAATAAGAATATCAAATTTATTTTTTTCTGCAACAGAAGCTGAGGAGTTATAGCCAAAATATTCAACCGTGAAATTATATTTTTCAGCTAAAAGGTTTAGCACTTGAACACTAATACCCTCAGGCTTACCTTCTTCATTTAAATATTCCACGGGTTGATGATCAATAGTATAGCCAACTTTAAAATATCTTCCGTCTAAGAACCTGCTTTCATCTTTTGAAAGATATTTTTTTGTAAGATTGATATTGTCATAATAAACAAGATACATTCTTTCCATGAAATTTCTTTCATGGGTTGCAAGATCAAGAAGTTCACGATTGACTTCTCTATTAAGTTCAACATTTTCTTTATTGCCAACAAAATACATGTCTTTTGTGGCTATATTAACCGCATTTTTATAATTGTGCGTATCATCATTTATATTAGAAGTTAAATAATAATCAGCTCTACGTCTATGATAGTCTTCATAAGTTCCGCCAATAAACTTTACATCTATCTTACTTCTTGAAAGATACCTTGCAATCTCGCCCAGAAAAGGATTATCAGGTGTAGTTGCAACAGTACTTCCATTTATTTTTTCTATATCATTGTAAAATATGATTTCATCAGAGTTTGAAGCAAGAATTGAATGAACTTTTCCTATAGGAGTTGAAAGAAAATAAAAATCTTCAGCCCATTTTTCTGTATAAGCCAAAGGACCATAAAGATCGACTTTTTTATTTTTCAAGGCAACCAAGGCTTCTTCATGCGTGTATGGAATAAATTCAAAAGTAAATTCAGATCTTTCTTCAATCTTTTTTAAAATATCATATCCATAGCCTCTTCTGTCAACAGCCAAAGGGTCTGAAATAAGCCCTTTCCCCTCAACATAGGCTACTTTTACATGCTTGTTTACAAGGGCATGTGCTTTTATTACTCCGCAAAAAAACACAAGCAAAACAATGCAAAATAAAAATGAATATTTTTTACTATATTGAATAGATTTTTTCATGCAACAAACCTAAAGATTATTTTCAAATATAATCTTCTTTTATAATATTTTTATAAATAAGTTATATTCAGAACAAATATTTGTCAATTTATTTAATATATCGGCAATAGATATATACTTAATATGTTTAAACGTGAAATAAAAAACTTGCAAAAGAAAAAAAAATGTGTTTTTCTCTTTCTTTATTTTTGAATAATAAGAGGTAATAATGGAAACATTTTCATCATCACTTTTTCCCCCTGAGTTTTTGCCCGGCTTTTCCCCACTGCCTGTTATAGATATAACAACTCTTCCTTCACGCTTTGAGCCGCGCCCTGCAACCATTCAAGATGTGCACGGCATGTCAACCTTAATCAACGAATATGCTTCTGATGGCGTTATGCTTGCAAGAGGCCCGCAATATCTTTACAAAGGTATACGCGAATACAGTGTTATAACCATGCAAAGTAAAGAAAAATTTATAGGCCCATTAGGCGAAACCTCTGACATTGTCCTTGCTGTAGGCTCTTTGCATGTTTTATGGGAAGATTTGGCTGAAGTTCGCTCTGTTGCAGTGCACCCACAGCTCAAAAGGCATGGGCTTGGCAGAGTGATGATTGAACATCTCAAAAAAGAAGCTGCATCTATTGGAATTAAAAGGCTTTTCACTTTCACTCTTCGCCCTGATTTCTTTCAGGCAATGGGCTTTAGGGAAGTTCCTCGTGAAAGTCTTCCTCCTGTTGTTTGGGCTGAATGTTCAAATTGCCCTAAATTCTATAAATGCGATGAAGTCGGCATGATTATGACTTTGTAAACAAAGGCAAATCAATAAATAAACTTTTAAAGCTTGGCATAGCATGCTAAGCTTTTTTAATTTAATCTTTACGATTTTTTCTTTTCCATGGGCATAGTAAATATTCCAAAATATTACAAAACTCATAGAAGATAATACCCATAAGGCTCATGGCAATGATTCCGCTGAACATAATAAGAGTGTCATTCCTACCAAAAGCATCCATAATATAAAAGCCAAAACCCTTTCTGTTTGCAAAAGATTCCACCATAAACAAAACTGCAATTGCTGTGCCTGAAGCAACTTTCAAGGACATTATGGCATCTGGCAGTGCTGCAGGAATAAGTAAATGCATTAATTTTTCTTTTCTGTAATGCCTTTCTCTGTATGATTTTGCAGAAAAAGCTTCACCAAAATCTTGCAAACTTTTTGAAGAAGGCAAAGGCAATAAGGACTTAAAAGATTCCAAATATTTCGCATCAAGATTAAGAATGGCTGAACGCGTAACCACAAGAATTTGATAACCCACTGTAAGAGCAATCAATAAAATACGAGCTGTATCGCCAAGCCCAAAAAGCATAAGAAAAATAGGAAGAAAGATGATTTTTGGCACAGGATAAGTAAGAAAAACTATGGGCGAAACAATGGCATCAAATTTCTTTTTATAACCCATATAAATCCCAAGCGGAAAGGCAATTGCAAAAGCCAGAACAAGTGCCGCACTCACCCTCCAAAAAGAAGCAAGTGCGTGTTGCCAAAAAACTTTTGTTTTCAACAATTCAAAAAAATAAACAAAAACATCAAAGGGGTTTGGAATAATGTAATCCTCAAAAAATAATGAAAGTACAAACCACGAAACAACAATAACAAAAACAGCCCAAAGATAGCGTAATAGAGGCAAATAAAATTTTTCTTTATACTTCAAATTTGAATTTTTCATAAAGCACTCATAAAATCAATAAGCATTTGCTAAATGGTTTGACAATGTTTTATAAAGATTTGAAAAACCAACACTTTCTTGTAAGTTTTCTGTGCCAAAGCAAGGGTTTTTAATCTCTACATAGGGAATAGTATTTGCTTTGTGCATATCTTGAGAAATTTTCTTCATCACCATTATATTTTTACCTAAATACATTGCCTCAGAAACTGAATGAGTTACAAGTATGAGGGTAAATTTATATTTTTCCCAAAGATTAAAAATAAGTTTTTGCAAATGTTCACGCGTGATAGCATCAACACTTGAAAGAGGCTCATCAAGCAGTAAAATCTCGGGCATGTTTATCAAAGCCCTGCCAAGTGCCAACCTTTGCCTTTGCCCTCCTGAAAGTTCAGAAGGATATTTTCTTTCAACACCCTCCAGGCCAAGCTCTTTAAACATTTCAAATATAAGTCTTTTTTGCTGCGATAGAGGAAATTTATTCAAAACAAGAGGCAGAGCTAAATTTTCCTTAGCAGTCTTCCACGGAAAAAGCCCATAATCCTGCATCACATATGAGATGCGTGGATTTCTTTGATATTTCTGTAAAAATAAAAGATTTTGCTGTAAATTATTTTCATCTTCATTTTTGTTATTACTTGCGTAATATTGAATTCTGCCTTTATTAGAAGAATCAAGCCCTGCAAGAAGATAAAGCAAGGTTGACTTTCCGCAACCCGAAGGCCCGATGATAGACAAAGTTTCCCCAGCGTTAACAGAAAAGTTTAAGTTTTCAATAATTTGCTGCTTTGAGTAAGATTTATAAAGTTCGTGCACAACTAAAGAAGTGCCGTATTGAAATAAAGTTTTCTCTTCACTTTCTTCTTTTCTTATAAAAAACATCAAAAAAGCCCTAAGTTAATTTGCATCATAAATTATATCTGCATACAAAGGTTTTTCTTTCAAAATATTTTTTGCTTGCATCCATACAATATATTGATTTATTTCACTTTCTGTCGGTAAATATTTTGGCAACCTTTCAAGATCAAATTGAATAAGCTGATAGCTATCTTTTACTTTTGGTGAAAGCAGATTGTTTTCAATCATCATTTTTTTATATTTTTCATGATTTTCAGGCATGTTGATATCTTTTGCTGCTTTTTCTAAGGCAGAGCGAAAAGCTTGTACAGCTTCTTCATTTTTTTCAATTACTTCTTTTCTTAACGCTATCACAGCCAAAGGCTCTTCAAGGCTTGTATCATCAAAAAGAACCTTTGCGCCCGAAGCTTCAAGTGTTGTGACTAGAGGCTCTGGCAATAAAGCAAAATCAACTTCACCTGCCATAAGAAGTTGAACACGTAAGGGAATGGCACGTATATCTTCAATTTGGAAATAATTATCTTCAATTTTATTTGCTTTTTGCATTTGTGTATAAAGATAGTCGATAATAGTATCACCACCTATAGCCAAGCTTTTGCCTTGAAGGTTTTCAACTTTCAGGTTTTCGGGATTTTTTGAAAGCATTGGTGAGCCAACAACAGCAAAATGCCTTTGTGGTTTTTCTGCCATTTTATTTGCATAAGAGCTTGTTGCAACAATTTCTTGCCTTGCACCTGTTTCATTTTGCAAAAGCACATTGATAATATCGCCAAAGTGCCCGTCCAAAGCCTTTGCACGCATGGCAGCACCAAGCTCTAGGGCTGATTGGAAAGGAATAATTTCAATATCTAAGCCATTTTCTTCAAAAAAACCCGCATCTTTTGCGGCATAAAGCAAAAGAGCATCTGCAGCAGGCAAAATGCCGATATTTAACTTTTGTAAATTTGCATTTGCATGTGTATTCAAAGTAAAAAAGAAGCAAAAACTTAATATAAAAACATTAGTAAAGATTTTTTTCATTATTTGTTCCTTTCAATAATTTAAGTTGTTAAAAAGAATAGCTATTCAAGTCATAAATGTAAAGAAAATTTATAAAAAATTTTCAAAAAAAATTTTATAAATTTACTCATAAAAAACTTGCTTTTTATGAAAGATTAAAGTCTAATGCCTTTCCGATAAAATGAAATGAGGAAATACTTTGATGCAAAATGAAATACTTTTAATAGCTTCCATGTTTTTTATGTATGGCATGGTTTTGGTTTTTTATAAACTATTTGGAAAAATCGGGCTTTTTGCATGGACGGCAATTATTACTATCGCCGCAAATATTGAAGTATTATTGCTAGTTGAAGCTTTTGGCATTGAACAAACTTTAGGGAATGTGCTTTTTGCTTCTTGCTTCTTGGTATCAGATATTTTATCTGAAAATGAAGGAAAAAAAGACGCCACTTTAGCCGTAAAAATTGGTATCGCAAGCAATATTTCCTTTATTTTACTTTCACAATTATGGCTTTTATATACGCCAAGCCCAAATGATTGGGCAATGCCATCTTTCAAAGAAATTTTTTCAAGCACACCAAGGGTTATGCTTGCCGGGCTTTTAGTTTATGCACTTTCACAATGGCTTGATGTTCAGCTTTATCACTTGTTTTGGGCAAAAACTAAAGAAAAATTGAAAGACAGCAAGAAAGCTTTGTGGCTGAGAAACAACCTCTCAACCCTGCTTTCACAAATTGTGAATACAGTTTGCTTTACTCTTGCTGCCTTTTATGGTGTGTATGAGTTTGAAATTATTATAAGTATAATTTTATCATCTTACCTTATATTTATTATAACAAGTATTTGTGATACCCCTATTGTCTACCTTTCTCGATATATTAAAAAAAACGAAAATCAAAAATAAACTAAATAAAATTAGAAGCTGTATTTTATATCAACACCAAAGCTGCCGCCTTTTCTTACGCCTGCCATGCCTTCAAGGTTTGCCCCAAAAGAAAAATTTGAGTCAACACTTGGTTTTATGCGTATGCCTAATTCCAAGAGCCCTGTTAATCCTTTAAAGTCTGTGCTATTTACTTGTATACTTTCGCGTATTTGTGCTTGCGAAGCCCCTTCAAATTCATATTGTGCCGCCAAGCCAAAGAATAGAGTGAGATTTTGCGTAAAATCTCTGTTATATTGAAAGCCTGCTCGAACTTGATGAGAGTTGATTGCTTCAAAAGTATATTTTTCATTATCAAGTATTTGATCTTTTTCAGAAAGTTGTGTCCACATATAGCGTACGTAGACATCAAGAATATCTTCTTTCATAAAGGAATTTTCAAAGGCTATTTGATATCCAAGTGCTGCACCTAAGCCATAATAAGCTGTGTGAGCATCATATTCCAAATAATATCTTTCATCAGTATTAAAATCGGTTTCTAAAACACCTGCCCTTGCCAAGGAAGAAAAATAAAAACTTTGATTATGCGAAGAAAAAATATCTATCGGCATATCAAACCTATACATAAGCCCGCCGCCATAAAAATTTGAATTACCCTTTGTTTCTACACTGCTGATGTCTGAATTATTTGAATCTGTATAAATATCACCCACACCAAATTCAAAAAACATTGCTAAAAGATGTGAAAATGAAGTATGATGAAATGTTTTTGAAAAACCTGCAAGCCCCGTAACTCCGCCATATTCAATATCTGTATCAGTTTTATCTGCATTGGTGTCATAGGTAAAATATCCTGCATCAATAGCAGAAAAGGCTTGCCAATTTTCAGATTTCTTTGTAACTGCCAAAGCAGAAGCCATGCCCTGCCCAAGAATCATATCGTCCGCTTGATTGACAAAAGCAAAAGATGCAAGCCTTGCCTCAGGAAATGTAATAGAATGAGGATGTGCACTTACTGCCGTAACTTGAAATAAAAGATTACCCGAATTTGGAACATATGTTAAGTGATTCACAACGCTAAGCCCCTGCAAAGCCTGTGCAGATTCTATATTTCCTTGTATGGAAGCAGGGTTTGAAACTTGAAATAAATTAATATATTGCCCCATTTGCAAAGTATTTGCATAATCACCTATATATGCGTTAACATTCGCATTTTCGCCAAAATGAATATTATCTGCCTCAAGCATAGGTGTTGTGGCATCTGTATGATTTCGCACATAAAGTTCATAATTATCAAAATGATAGACAGATTTAACCTTTGTAGGAGCATTAACAACCAAGGTAGTGTCTGCCTGAAGGTTTGAATTGTAAGTTGCTCCAGAAGAGTCAGCAGCACCCATCAAAGTGGCTTGGCTAAGATCAACGTTATTATTTACTACTATAGTATTATTTGAAAATTGTGATGTACTTTGACCGCTTTCTACATAAACCCCTGCCAAGATTGCACCTGCTTGGTATTGCCCTGCATTAACTGTAAGCGTATTTCCAGTAACTATGCCTGAACTTGTTCGTGCTGCACTTATTATTGAATTTGAATTAAATGTTCCGCCATTAATCACTACCGTATTTGATGAAACTTGCCCGCTTTCTGAATAAGCACCAGTAATTTCGGAAGAAAAATTACCGTCAGCAATTACTATACTATTGTTTGAAACACTGCCACCAATAGAACTTGCACCGTATATCTTTGAATTATTAGTAAAAGTTCCGCTTGTAATATTCACGGTATTGCCGCTTGCACTATTGTTTTGTGAATATGCACCATAGATCTGTGCATTATAAGTTCCGTTTTGAATATTAACCGTATTTCCCGTGCTTGCACCATCAATATTGTAAGCACCATAAATTTCAGTGTTTGCACTTGTTAGAATATTTGAAGAAATAAGATTAAGCTGATTATCAGATAGGCTTACACTATTATTTTCAAGTGTTGCATTTCCGAATGAATAAGCCCCGGCAACAAGCACATCACTGATATTAGCGCCTATAACAGAAACAGTATTATTTTGCATAGTTCCGTCTGTTGTGGTTGCACCCACAATTTTTGCATTTGCTTGAAAAATTGGGGCTTGAATGGCATTTGCAACAATATTCACGGCATTGCCACTTGCAAGACCGCTTTTAGCATAAACACCTGCCACAGTATTATAAAAGGTTCCGCCATAAACATTAATAGTATTATCAGTCATTGTAGCATTTCCATTTGAACGGCCTGCACTTGCCATGCCATAAACAGAGCCATTACTTATATTTGTTGTATTATTATATACTAAACCTGTTTTCGACCGCCCTGCAGTAATATTTGTTCCAATAATTCCACCTGTCATATTGGCTATATTGTTATAAGCATCGCCACTTGCACTTCTGCCTGCAAATGCACGTTGATTTATTGTTCCGCCATTGATGTTCATTACATTATTATGAGAATCACCTTTATTTGTAAAAGCACCAAAAACTCTTTTTGCAACTGCTGTTCCTGAAAAGTCAAAGGTATTATTAGAAAGGTTGTTATTTTTGGAATAATCACCATAGAGTATATTGTGAGTTCCACTTGAAATATCTAAATATTGTGCATAGCTTTTTGTGTTTATTGTAAAAAAACTCATGATAAATATAATAATTATAATTTTTTTGTTATGACGCATACTATTCTCCAAAATAAATTATCTGCAAAGATTTATTTTATATTAGCAAGGCTAAAAGTACTTTTCCATTATTATCAAGACATTTTTATAAAATTTACAAAAGTATGCAATTTACCTTTTGGTAGAAAAAAATAAATAAAATTCATTTACTCATACAAAAATGAAAGAAACTCTCTATTTTATTATTTTTTCTACATTTGCGTATTTTCTTGCAAAAAAAATATATCCTATAATTTTAGTATATTATAAAAAATACTATAATTATTATTTTTAAAATTATACATTTTTGTGCTTTTTTATTTTAAAACAAAGAAGGAAAAAGATATAACTGCTTGATATTATAGATAAAATACTACTTGGCATATTCCTTGCTCTATAAGCCTTAATAAAACATTTTATCAAAGGATTAATTTATGAATTTTGCGGATATCTCTTTTATGCTGATTTGCTCAGCTATGGTTATGGTAATGACCCCTGCACTGGCCCTTTTTTATGGTGGATTGGTAAGGGCAAAGAACGTTTTATCAACCTCAATGCATTCTTATATACTTATGGGTATAATGCCTGTTTTATGGGCAATTTGCGGATATTCCCTTGCCTTTGGCCCCGATCATTATGGGCTTATAGGTGATTTTTCTTATTTTATGCTCAATGGCGTTGGCATGGAAGGGGGTCCTGTTGATAATATTCCTCATTTATTATTTATGGTTTTCCAGTGTATGTTTGCAGTTTTGACTATAGCACTTATTTCAGGTGCTTATGCTGAAAGAATACGCTTTTCAGCCATGATTTTGATTTCTGTTTTATGGTTATTCTTAGTTTATTCCCCTATGGCTCACTGGGTTTGGGGTGGCGGCTGGTTATTTGAACTTGGTGCTGTTGACTTTGCAGGCGGTGCTGTTGTTCACATGGCTTCAGCAGCTGCTGCTTTGGCACTTGCTCAAAGTCTTGGCTTTCGTAAACAAACGATTGATCCTGCAACTCCGCACAATTTACCGCTCACTTTATTGGGTGCAGGCCTCTTGTGGTTTGGCTGGTTTGGCTTCAACGCCGGCTCTGCCCTTGCTGCAAACGAATTAGCCGTGCATGCTTTTGTAACAACTCAACTTGCTGCAGCTGCAGGCATACTTGGCTGGATTTTATTTGAATGGAAACGCACAGGCAAACCAACCACTTTAGGTGCAGCTTCAGGAGCTTTGGCAGGTCTTGTAGCTATTACACCTGCGGCAGGATTTGTGCCAATTTCCTCAGCTATTATTATTGGTCTTATTGGTGGCGGCATTTGTTATCTTGGTATATTTATCAAAGAAAAACTTCATTTTGACGATGCTCTTGATGTTGTGGGGATTCACGGTATAGGCGGAACTTGGGGTGCTTTTGCAACCGGCATATTTGCTCTTGAAAGTGTGAATGGTGTAAACGGTGCTCTCTACGGTGATACTTATCAATTATGGGTACAAGTTATTTCAATCATTGCTACTTGGGTATTCTGCTATGTTATGACAAAAATTATCATAGCAATCGTTTCAAAAATAACTCCACTTCGCGTTGATGCCAAGGTTGAAGCAACAGGTTTAGATATTTCTGAACATAATGAACATGCTTATAAAATATAAGAATATAAGCATATGCGAACAATTCTTTAGCGAGCGAAGCAAGAACCACGCTTCTTGCAAGCGAGGATTTTGTGGCAAAGCCCAAAATCTATACAAAAAAGGTCATTTCTGAACATAATGAACATGCTTATAAAATATAAGAATATAAGCATATGCGAACAATTCTTTAGCGAGCGAAGCAAGAACCACGCTTCTTGCAAGCGAGGATTTTGTGGCAAAGCCCAAAATCTATACAAAAAAGGTCATTTCTGAACATAATGAACACGCTTATAAAATATAAACACTCAAACAATATACAAAGGTAATCACAATGAAAAAAATAGAAGCAATTATAAGGCATAGCCAATTACAAGAAGTTATTGATGCCCTTATTTCAAAAGATATACACGGCCTTACTTGCTCAAAAGTGCAAGGCTTTGGACGTCAGCATGGGCATACAGAAGTGTATAGAGGAAAAACCTTGGCAACACATTTTGTGGATAAAACAAAGATTGAAGTTATTGTTGTGGACGAAAAACTTGAAAAAGCACTTGAAATTATTATGGGAAAAGCAAGAACAGGCGAAGTGGGCGATGGCAAGATATTTGTTACCAATATAGAAAACGCTATCAGAATACGTACTGGTGAACAAGGCGATAATGCTGTATAAAGCAATGAAAAAATAAAATATAAAGCTCCGAACAATTTTCAATTCGGGGCTTTTTTATTTTAATTTCTTTTCATCAACGTATAAATATATGAAAAATATATACCTTGACTTTAAGACTTTTGTTCATTAAATTAAATTTTATTACAAAAATAAAGGATTCTACTATGGATGACAAAATAGAGTATCGCTCCTTTCTTGCACTTTTATTGC
>CAYJHJ010000022.1:0-12886 GCA_964370095.1 uncultured Desulfovibrionaceae bacterium
GCTTTGCGAACAACACTTTAGCGAACGAGTGAAAACCGCGTTTTTCACGAAGTGATTATCGAAGAATTCCAAAAATAAAAAACCCTGTAAAACTTCAACTTACAGGGTTTTTTCTACTATATACTTTTACGATATGGAACTATGATTTAAATTTATGCCTTGTATTATTTGCATATTTCACTAGTGCAAGCATAACCGGCACTTCCACAAGCACACCAACAATCGTTGCCAAGGCAACCGGACTTGTTGAACCAAATAGTGCAATAGCAACAGCTACAGCCAATTCAAAGAAATTTGAAGCACCAATCATACCGGCAGGTGCAGCAATACAATGAGGTAAATTAAGCTTTTGTGAAGCATAATAAGCTATAAAGAAAATTAAAACAGTTTGAATTATTAACGGAATAGCGATCAGCACAATATGCAAAGGATTTTCAAGAATAACGTCGCCTTGAATAGAGAATATAAGCACAAGTGTAAGCAATAAAGCAAGCACAGTCATATTCCCGAACTTTGGAATAAATTGATTTTCGAAATAATCAAGGCCTTTTTCTTTCACGATTTTCACTCTTGTAAAAATTCCCATAGCAAGCGGAATAACAACAAATAACACAACAGAAAGAATAAGCGTGTCCCAAGGCACAGTAACGCCTCCAACACCAAGCAAAAATGCAACAATCGGAGTGAAAGCAATAAGAATAATTAAGTCATTTGTGGCAACCTGAACAACTGTATATGCAGGATCACCCTTTGTGAGTGAACTCCACACAAAAACCATCGCCGTACAAGGCGCTGCTCCAAGTAATACCGCACCTGCCAAATAATCTTTTGCAAGATCAGGTGTAATGAAGGCACTAAAAATCCAATAGAAGAAAACATAAGCTATAGCAAACATAGTAAAAGGCTTTATAAGCCAGTTTACAACCCAAGTTATAAAGAGCCCTTTAGGATTTTGCCCCACGTTTTTAATGCTTTGAAAGTCAACTTTAAGCATCATAGGATATATCATAAGCCAAATAAGAATTGCAATCGGTATAGACACGTTTGCGTATTCAAACTTATTGATAAGCTGAGGAATTTGCGGGGCAAATTTACCTATAAGTATACCAATTACCATACATAATGCCACCCAAACTGTAAGGTAGCGCTCAAAAAAACCAATACTGCCTTTTTCTTCAGACATAATCAACCTCATTATAATTACTTTTAAATTAAGAAACACTTTTCCAACTACACCACAAACAATTAGGCTGCAAACTTCGAGGGGATGCTTGCTTTAATCTTTGTGATTTCATCAAGAATTTCTTTTGCAACTTCAATGCCTTCTTTTGATAAAGAATAGAAAGTCATCTTACCGCTTTTTCTAGCATTTACAATTTCTGCTTCACACAAAATTTTCATGTGATGCGAAAGTGTTGACTGCTCAATCGGCATTTCTTCCAAAAGTTCACAAGCACATTTCTCACCTGTTTGTAAATATGAAAGAATAGTCAGCCTATTGGCATCACAAAAAGCTTTGAAAATTTTTGCCCTTTTTTCGTTTAATGTCATACCGCACACTCCATTAAAAAAGATATAAACTACATATGGAAATATGTCAATATGTAAAAATAATATTTTTTAAAATAGATTTTGGCTGTTAGCACAAAATCCTCGCTACGCAAAAAACGTCGTTTTTGCTTGCTCGCTAAAGATTGGTTCGCTTCGCTCTCACTCTACTTCTCAAAGTAGGTGTAGCCTCGCACACCTTCTTCATAAGCCCTCATGAGAAGGAAGCGTTCTTTGGCTGTCATGCGTTTTTCGCGAACGGCTCTTTCAGCAGTAGTGCGGATATCTTCAATAATTCTGCGTGGTTCATATTCAACATAGGCCAGAATATCCTCCACAGTATCACCACGTATTTCACGCATAAACTCATATGATCCGTCTTCATGAATACGCACAGAAACCACATTAGTATCACCAAAAAGATTATGCAAATCACCCAAAGTTTCTTGATAAGCACCCACCAAGAAAGTGCCTAAATAATATTCTTCATTTTTTTCAAGCTTATGCAAATTGAGTGTAGTTTTAAATCCTTGAGGATCAATAAAATGATCAATCGTGCCATCAGAATCACAAGTCAGATCAGATAAAATTGCTTGTTGTGATGGAAATTCATCAAGTCTGTGCATGGGCATAATTGGGAAAAGCTGATCAATAGCCCATGAGTCAGGGAGCGATTGAAAAACTGAGAAATTACAATAGTATATATCAGCTATAGAAGCTTCTATCGTCGCCATATCTTTAGGAATATATTTTAGCTTATTCTTCTCAACAGCAACTTTTTTCATAATTGCCCAAAAATAACGCTCTGCCATTGTACGCTCACGCAAAGTAACCTTACCGGCATTAAAAAGCTGCTGCATTTCATCATAATAATACAAAGCATCATTATAACCCTCCTGCAAACTCCTAATCGTCAAGCCTTCAAACGCTTCACGAAGATTCCTTACAGGCTCGGGCATATCTTCAGGCAATTCGTCAGGTAATTTGCCAACTTCTATTATGCTGACATCTAAAATATTAAAAAGTAAAATAGAATAATACGCTACAGTAGCACGGCCTGATTCAGTTACAATATGAGGATGTTGTATGCCAAGGTCATCAACAATCGCCATAACAGCTTCCACCACGTCAGCACAATATTCGTCAAGCGAATAGTTACGTGAGCACACATAATTTGTGTTTGAGCCATCATAATCAACTGCAAGCCCACCACCTAAATCAAGATAGCCCATGCTTGCACCTTCGCCCACCAAACCGGCATAAATACGAGTTGCCTCGGTTACGGCATTACGAATATCACGGATATTTGGAACTTGTGAACCTAAGTGATAGTGCATAAGTTGCAAGCAGTCAAGCATCTCATGCTCTTTCAAAGTATCAATAACATCAATGATTTGTGCAGAAGTAAGACCAAAAGACGATCTTTCGCCTCCGGATTCAGACCAATGCCCGCTTGCTTTTGTGGAAAGCTTCACCCTTACGCCAAGCAAAGGACGAATACCCAAAGCTTTTGAACGCTCCAAGACAAGGTCAAGCTCTCTTGGCATTTCCAAAACAAAAAAACATTTCAAGCCCATACGAAGTGCATGAAGCCCTAAATCAATAAATTCTTCATCTTTATAACCATTGCAAATAAGGCAAGCTTCACGGCTTTTAATCTGAGCAACTGCCGCAATAAGTTCTGCTTTAGAGCCAACTTCAAGCCCATGATGATAGGAAGCGCCATATTGAGTTATTTTTTCAACCACTTGCTGTTGTTGGTTAACTTTAATAGGGAAAACACCACGATATTCGCCTTTATAGCCCAATTTTGCAATGGCATTGCGAAAAGATTGATGCAAAAATGAAATTTGTGATTCTAAAATATTTTCAATGCGAAGAAGAACAGGCATATCATAACCACGCTCTTTCAAGCCTTCAACAATTTCATATACACTTACTTCAGGGCCGCCTTCCTTGCCAAAAGGCCTAATATTAACATGCCCTTCTTTTGAAATATCAAAATAACCTGCGCCCCAGTTGCGTATTCCATACATTTCAGCAGAATCTTCAATGCTCCATGTTTGTAAAGGATGCTTTTTTGCCAAAGTCTTTTCCCCTTTTTGTAGTCAAAACTATTTAAAATAAAATGACTTATTAATTCTATTGCAGACTTAACATAAAAATGTTAAAAAAGAAAGACTTCAAGCAATAAAAAATATAATGGATTTTCAGCAACTTGAAGAAATAGAAGAGAGTTTTTTTGAATTTATATACAAAAAGATGAAATTTTATCATGGAAAAAGCAAATAAAAGCACTATCTTTCATATAGACATGGACGCTTTTTATGTGAGCGTTGAATGCCTTCTAAACCCAGATTTAAAAGGCAAAGCGGTTGTTGTGGGCAAAGACCACCCAAGAGGTGTGGTTGCCGCTGCCTCCTATGAAGCCAGAAAATATGGAGTTTTTTCTGCCATGAGCTGCGTGAAAGCAAAACAGCTTTGCCCACACCTTATCTTTGTTCATTCAGGAAGAGAATATTATTCAGAAATTTCAAAACAAATTATGGAAATTATACGTTCTTTTTCCCCTCTAGTGGAAGTTGTCGGATTAGATGAAGCCTATCTTGATGCAACAGGCATGCAAAATTTTTATGCAAATCCTTATGAAATGGCAAAAAAAATTCAAGATACAATTTTTGATAAAACTAAAGGACTTACAGCTTCTATAGGCATTGCGCCTGTTCGTTTTCTTGCAAAAATTGCTTCTGATATTAATAAACCGCATGGAATTTTTGAGATTAAAGAAGAAGAAGTGCCTAGCTTTCTTAAAGATTTGGATTTATATAAAATCCCCTTAGTTGGGAAAAAATTTCTTCAATCATTACATTCTCTTGGAATAAGAACAGCTGGTGATGCAAAAAATTACAGCAAAGATTTTTTTGAAAGAAAATTTGGAAAGCAAGGCATTTTACTTTTTGAAAGAGTGCACGGAATTGACATTACACCCATTACACCCTATCATGAACCAAAGTCAGAAAGTGCTGAAATTACATTAGAAGAAGATATTTTTGACAAAGAAATCCTTAAAGGATATTTAAAAATTCACAGCGAACGTATAGGCATGGGGCTTAGAAAAATGAATAAAAAAGCCTCAACAGTAACTCTTAAAATAAAATATTCTGACTTCACGCAAATCACAAGGCAACTTTCATTATCAACACCCACTTGTTCTGCAAAAACTTTATACGAAGCAGGTGAATTTTTGCTTGAAAAAGAAAAACTGCTAAGAAGTGTGCGCCTTATAGGTTTAGGGGCTTCACAATTTGATGCAAAGGAAAAAATTGTGCAAGCAAGCCTTCTGGATGAAAGTATGCCCGAAGTAAATGCTTTTATAAGTGATAAATCAAAGGAAATTCAAAGAGAGAAACTTGAAAAAACTCTTGATTCCATCAAAGAAAAATACGGCAAGCATATAGTTAAGGGGTGAAAAATGAAAAAGATTGGCTTTTTTGGCGGAACATTTAATCCTATACATCTTGGGCATATCCGCATGGCACTTGAAGTTTATGAAAAAACAGGGCTTGACCATCTGCACTTTGTGCCTGCTCCTATACCGCCGCACAAAAAAATTACGGGCTTGCTTGATTTTGAAAAAAGAGTTGATTTTCTTCAGCTTTCATTCAAAGAATACACTTTAGAAAATATTTTTTCTGTAAGTGAGCACGAAAACACAATGCAAGGGCCTTCCTATACTTATTATAGTGTGCAATTATGGCAAGAATTATATAAACTTACACCTTATTTTATTGTAGGATTAGAAGACTTTTTACAACTTCCCACATGGCACAACGGGCTTGAAATTCCTGAATTTACAAATTTTATTGTTGTGAAAAGAGCACACTATGAAGAGAAAGACTTTCATAGAGCTGTGAAAAATTATTGGCAAAATAATACACAAGATTATGTAAATGCAAAACAAATTGATGAAAGTTCTTATGAAGTTATGGGAAACACTGTTGAATACATAGAAACTTCTCGCATGGATATATCCTCAACACAAATAAGAAATGCCATGAAAGAAAAGAAAAGCGTTGCTGCTTTATTGCCGGAATCTGTGCGGCATTATATTTTAAAGCATAATGAAATTTTAGATAAGTGGTTCAAATAAAATTTAATTTTTTAAAATAAGTTCAACTTCATCTTTTGAAAGCCCTGTATTATGAGCAATTTGTTCGATTGACTGCCCTTTTTTTCTTGCATTTTGAATGACTTCACGCAAAAATTGTGGTGAGCGTGAAATTCCCTCTGCCTGCTTAACAAGCTTCTGCAAAATCAAAATTCTATCTTCTACTTGCGGAATAAGTTGAGTCAGCTGCTCTTGCCTTTGGGAAAAAGTTGCTACAATTTCTTGTTCTAAAGAAGCATTTCTATAAACTCTTTCAAGCAACTCTTCTTGCTTTTCTTGCAGTCTTTGCACAACACTTTCAGATTTTTTTAAGCGTATAAAAAAAGATATCACAAGACCAACAAGAATTAATTCAGCAATTGTTATAAAAATAATCAAAAAAATTGACATATTATACCTTAAGATTTAGAAGATTGCCCACAAAAGGATCAATAGAACGAGGATATTCATCTTCAAGTTCATTTTCAATTTCATCTTCATCTTCTCTTTCTTTTGATTGACGCATTTGCTTTTCTTCTTCTTTTTCATCATCATCTTTCAATTCATTTAAAGCAACTGCAGAAGAAAGACTGCCAAGCTGGCTTGCATCTTTTTCAACTTCTTTTAAAGCGTCTATTTGTAAACTTTCATATTGAAGGTCCGGAGTTGAACTTTCAATTTGGACAGCCTTTTGAACACTGGCTGCCTGCACATGAGAAACCAGACCTACATTCACCATTCCGGTGGGATCAATTAAGGGGCTCATATAAACTCCTTATTTTACAATATAATTATCGTAATAAATCTCTTCTAGCTCACCTTGCCCAAGTCTTTCATTCACTTCATCAAGCAAATCTTGCTTGATAAGAGGAAAGTTTTTATAATCGGTTAGAAAATCATAGTTTTTTGTGTTCAAATAATAGTAAATAGTATCACGCAGTTCAGGGATTTTTGATTTTACCTCGCTTGAAATTGTTTCATTTTCAGCACTCAGAGTAAAAGTGCATACTAAGAAAAATGTTTTTCCCTCATCTGACATTTGCACCCAAAAAGGCTCAAAGGTTACATCAAAATTCTCTTGAACAGGCGGAGTTTTGTAGCTTTCATCAACGGTTACAATATAAGTTCCTGCTGAGCCTTCTTCGCCCTCTGCCACTTCAACTTCAGCAGATGGGCCTGAAAAGAACAAGAAGAAAATAAGCAGTGCAATAAGAATAATAAATAAAGCTAAGCCTGCGGCAATGATAATTTTTTTCTTCTTACTCATATTAGCTAAAAAAGCAAATCTACTTTTTTTCGCATCAGCTTCGCCTTCTTCTTTTACCTCGCCTTCATCTTCATTTTTTTCTTCTTTACTTTCTACTTCTTCCTCATCATCATCTAAAAAAGGAGCGTCTTCAAGATCAAGCTGCACATTTTGATATTCGCTTGCACCCTCTTCTTCGTTTTCATCATTTCCTTTTATTCCGTCAATGCCATCGACATCACCTGCTAAAGCATCAAATTCAGAAAAATCAAGCTCTTGAGAATCAAGAGAAGCATTTTCTTCATCTGTCACAATAGTCTTTTGTGATTGTGCATATTCATCGACTTGAGACAATGTATTCTCCAAAGAAAATAGTTTTAATGTTAAGTTTAAGCAGCAGTTAAAGCTTTTAAAAAGCTAAACAACAAGACAAAAGGAATTATTCTAAATTTTAGAAAAACCTATCCTTCTTTCTAAACACACATCAGAAAGTTCAAAAGACAAAAGTTTGAAAAGCTAAAATCTTATGGGAAAATCTTATCAATTTTTTGTTTAAGAATTTCTGCTGTAAAAGGTTTAACAATATAGTTAGAAACTTTTGCTTGAACAGCCTCAATAATATTTTCTTGCTGTGCTTCAGCTGTAACCATAAGAAAAGGAGTGTTTGCATATTTTTCTGAAGCACGAACTTTTCTTAAAAGATCAATTCCTGTCATTTGTGGCATATTCCAGTCTGAAACAATAAAGTCAATTTTATCTGAATTGATAACTTCCCAAGCTGTTGTGCCATCATCTGCCTCAACAAGATTTGTAAAACCAAGCTGGCGTAAAATGTTTTTAACAATACGTCTCATTGTAGAAAAATCGTCAACTACTAAAACTTTCATATTAGGATCAAATGCCATAATTACTCTCCAATTTATTTTTTATGCAATAAAATAATACTTTATGATGTTTATTATATGCCCTACATAGAGTCTTGAAATTTTTCAGTGAAGATTTTCCTTAGCCTATTTATGGCTTGAGCGTGTAACTGTGATACTCTGCCTTCTGTTATTTCCATGACTTCCGATGCTTCACGCATATTTAATTCATCATTATAATAAAGAGATAATACCAATTTTTCGCGCGGTGTCAATGTGTCTATTATACTCGAAACTTTGTCAACCATTTCAAGCAATACTGTATTTTGATAAGGATTTTCCTCATTATGAGCGCCGCCATCGCTTGAAAGCGTGTCCTGCACAGCATCTAAAGAAACACATAGTTGATGCTGCAAAGCCTCTAAACCAAGATCCACTTCTTTTTCAGTCAAGCCTGTATATTTTGCAATTTCTTCTGTGTTTGGCTGTTTACCCATTTCATTTTCAAGCTTCCAGATAGCATTATCAATTTCACGTACTCTTGCTCTTAAAGAGCGCGGAAACCAATCAAGCTTACGAAGTTCATCTATCATGGCACCACGTATTCTGCTTTCGGCATAACTGTCAAAACGAATGGCAAGTTGTGGTTTAAATTTTGCCAAAGCTTCCAAAAGCCCTATAGTGCCTGAGCTTATAAGTTCATTCAAATCAATATGTTTTGGCAATTTAGCTTTCATTCTAAGTGCTATAAAGCGAATTTTTGGTGCATAGTGTTTAACAATATTCTCACGCTCTCTATGATTAAATTCACCCCATGCCTTATCACCTTTTTCAAAAACTTCCCATGCTTCAAAAGAATCATTTGGCTTTTTTTCTATTTTAACTTGTGTTTCTTGAGTATTTTTTTTAATTTTTTTCTTTTTTTTCTCTGTATAGGAAAAAGTATTGTTTTCTTCAATAAAATTATCGTCAAATTCATCCAACAATTCATCGGACAAATCACTTTCTAAAGCATAGTAATCAGCTTCATTGTCTTGATAATCATCATCTGAAAAATCATCATCTGAAAAATCATCATTCTCAACTTCATTAAAAATATCAGATTCTAAAGAATTATCAATAGCACAAGGACTCAAGTTTGAACTTGGGTTTTCATTTTCATTGGCTTTTTGTAAGCTCTTTTTTATTTTTTGATCAATCATAGGCTCACATCCTTGTGTTGCTTAGATTTATTTTCATTCCACTCACATTCATATAAACCAGCTTTTCGCTTCTAGTTTTTGGCAAATAAAAGTTTTTTCCAGAAAAATTTAATATTCCCGTCATCCGAACTTTTTTCTGTATTTATAATATTTTTCACTAATTGGTTCATTGCAACACTTGCAGGTGAAGCTTCATTAAGAAAGGTAAAAGGCTTTTGCATAATAACTGCCTTTCTCAAGGAGGTATCTCTTGGAATAGTTCCTATAAAATCAAGTGAAACATTTGTAAGAAAATGATCGCAAGCAACACTTAGGCGTGAATAAACTTCTTTTGCTTGCTTGGCACTTTCTGCCATATTTACAATAATTCTGAATTGTGAAATATCATAACTTGTATTCAAAACTTTAATAAGTGCATAGGCATCGGTAAGTGAAGTTGGCTCAGGTGTAAGCACTACCAACCTTTCTTGTGCAGCAACGTTAAAATAAAGCACATTATCATGTATGCCTGCACCTGTATCAACAAGAAGATAGTCAAACTCATCTTCAATAACGTCCATACTATCAAGCAAGGCCATTTTTTTATCAGCTGAAAGCATGTTTAAATCATTCACTCCTGAAGAAGCCGGCAGGATTGAAAAACCATAAGGAGTTGTAAATATTATTTCTTCTAAACTTGCTTCATTAGTAAAAAAATGAGAAAGGTTCAATGGAGGTGTTATTCCAAGCAAAACATCAACATTTGCAAGGCCTAAATCAGCATCAAGCAAAAGCACTTTATGCCCTTGTTCGGCCAGTAAGCACGCAAGGTTGACAGAAATATTGGTTTTGCCAACTCCGCCTTTGCCTGAGGTTATGCTAAGTACGCTCGGTGATGAACTCATAAAAACTCCGCTATTAGATATCTTCTTTTGTAGGTAATTGTTGTTTAAGTAAAATTCGCCATACTAAATTTGGGTTTGCAGCACAAATAGTATTATTCAGCTCTGAACCGAATGATAAGGCAGTTATAGGCAGTTTTGTGCGTGCAGAAAAGTTTACCAAAGCACCATACTGCTCACTTTCATCAAGTTTCGTCCATAATATTCCCATAGGAAGTTCGCTTGAATATTGCTTTATAAAAGCATTGAATTGAGCATTTGAATAATGCGGACTTAAACAAAGATGGCAAGAAACATTTTGCTTAACAGAAGTTAAGCCATAGGCTTCAAATCTTTGCATAAGGGTTTCATTTTTTGAAAGTGCCTGAAAATCAATAAAAACATAATCAAAATCAATAGTTTTTTTAACATTTTCTATAAAGCTTTTTTTATCATTTGCCTCAAGGTAGGTAAAGTTTGAAAGCTCAGCAAAATGCTTGAGCATAAGCCTTCCGTTACCTCGTCCGGTATCAATGTTAATAAAAGCAATTTTTGCATCTGCTTCCTTGCTTTTTATCATAAGTGCAAGACGTAAAGCAGAAATAGTTTTACCTGATCCATAGGGGCCAAGCATAATATGAATGTGTTGTTTCCAAAAAAAAGAATCAAAGCTTTCCACAGGCACAGTATCTGTGAGTGCGGCAAGCAACGAACCTTCAAATTCAGGGCGAGTAAGCTTTGTATAAAGCTCAACTACAACATCATTTTCAACCCCTTCACTTTGAAGATATTCAAGAGCAACCCTTTGCCTCGGACTGATCTTTTCCCAATTCAAAGCCGGTTGCATAATAGCATAGATATGATCTTTAAACCTTGACCAATCTTTATGCCATTCCTGAAAACCTTGTGGCATGGAATTATTTTCACTTGTTGCAACAGAAGATTTTGCTTTTGCCGTATCGGCATTTGCAAAGTGTGCTTCATTTTCAATGCCCGCTGTGATTTCAAAAACACGCTTATTATTCTGCCTAAATTCCCTACTACCAAGAATAACGGCATCTTCGCCCATTTCTGCTTTCACTTGAGCAAGAACTTCTTGTGTGTTATTACCTTGAAAAGTTCTGACTTGCATCTAAATTAATCCATTCCTTCAAATTTTACTTACTATATCTTCTTTATTATAGTTAAAATATGGTAATTTAAAAGTTTATAAAAATATTATGCAAAAAACATACCAATAAAATCGGCATCTTTTTGACATATAGTGCCTTCTAGTTGTTTTCTAAATGCATCAAATGATTCGCCACCAAATTAAATCTATAAGCTTGCATGCCTTCTTTAAGTGCAATATAAGGGTCTATCGCAGATTTTGTAAAACTTTTATATGGGATATATACTTTATCCATATCATTAAAAGTTAGGCCTGCATTTGCAAAAGTTACTGCTATAGGGGTAAAATACGAAACAGGATCTAAAGCAATATCGCCTACCAAGCCAAAAGTATCACGTATGTTTCGTGGGCCGAAGAAAGGCAAAACCACAACAGGCCCTTCAGCAAAACCCCAATAGGCAAAAGTTACACCAAGATCAAGCGCTTCTTTATTATAATAAAAATAATTTTCTTTTGTTGCGGCAACATCAGCAAGCCCTAAGCTTGTTATGCTGTTTACGATAAAATGCCCAACTTCCACACTGGCCGCTCCAAAATCAAGTTGAAGCAAAGCGTTTATAAACCTCACAGGTGCAAGTAAATGGTTTGACAAATTTGAAAAACCCGAACGCATTCTTTTAGGGACAATATAAGAATAACCTTGATGTACTGGCTTAACCACACCAAGAAGAACAAAATCATTCACGCTATGCATAGCTCTGTTAAATCCATCAAGACTACTTTCTTCACTTTCAGTTATTGAAGTTTCAGCATAATCATCAAAATCTGCTTCGTCTTGATAGTCATCAAAATTAACTTCTGTATTTACATTGCTTTTGCTTGTATAATAATCTTTTGAGGCACAACCTGTCAGGCTAAGTAGCACAAAAAAACTTAGAAATAAAATTTTTTTTGGATATAACATATCGAACTCACTCTTTAATTGAATTTTGGGCTATTTCATTTGCTTTTTCTTCAATTTTTGCGCTCAACTCTGCAGGAGATGCGCTTTGCAAAATGCCTTTAAATTGTTCTCGATAGTTTTTTATAAGGCTTATGTTTTCAATCAATACATCATAAACCACCCAGACTTCATTTTTTTTGAGCATGCGAAATGCAAAGGGAATTTTTTGCCCATTAGAGTTAAGCATAGCACGAACTTCAACCCTTGTGCCATTATTTCCTTCAAGAGCAGAAACATATTCAACTGTTTGCCCTGTATAATTATCAAGAGCATCGATATAAGTGTTTCTTAATAATTTTGTGAAGGCCTCTATAAACTTCTCTTTTTCTTCTTGATTAAAGCTCCTCCAGCGCACTCCTACAGTTCTTGTTGAAAACTCTTCAAAATCAAAAGTTTTCATAACACTGTCTTCAGCTTGTTTTCTCATAACTGCATGCTGTGCAGGATTTTTATATTCAGGGTGTGAAACAATAGCTATAAGTTCATTCACGCTTTTTTCAATGGTGCTTCTGGCTTCATCACTTGCTGTGGCATATGAAGTTTGCACTAAAAGCATTGAAGAAAATAAAGATACACATAAAAAAAGAAATATTTTTTTCATAAAATTTTAAGTCCCATAAGTATTTTATAAATATATTTTCATATAATACGCTTAAGCAAGTATAAATGTCAAGAATTCTATACAAAATCTAGACTGTTATAAAACACCTTTTATTCAAGCAACTTACCAAAAAAAGCCTGCTTCCTCAAGAAGCAGGCTTTGAAAGTTTCCTTATAAAAGGATACGGGAGGGGATGCACCCTTTATAAAGTATGGGCAATATTAGAAACACTAACTATCTTACTAGACCAATAACAGTTGACTTTTATCGTATAGATTTTGGCTTTCAGCACAAAATCCTCACTG
>CAYJHJ010000022.1:12986-28505 GCA_964370095.1 uncultured Desulfovibrionaceae bacterium
TAAAGCTTTGTTCACTTTGTTCACGCAATGCTTATACTAACTATCTTACTAGACCGATAACAGTTGACTTTTATCGTATAGATTTTGGCTTTCAGCACAAAATCCTCACTGCGTGAAAAGCGGGGTTTTCACTTGTTCGCTAAAGCTTTGTTCACTTTGTTCACGCAATGCTTATACTAACTATCTTACTAGACCGATAACAGTTTCTAACATAGTATCAGCAGTGGTAATAACTTTTGAGTTACCTTGATAACCGCGTTGTGTTGTAATCATGAGAACAAATTCTCTGGCCAAGTCAACGTTTGATTGCTCGATTGTGCCTGATGAAATTGTTCCAAGGCCTGCAACACCGGCCGGGCCTGATTTAGGATCGCCGGACTCTAGGGTTTGTGAATAAACGTTGCCGCCTTCTCTTTTGAGGTTTTGTGTGCTTGTGAAGTCATACATAACAATCTGATATAATTCCATTGTTACGCCGTTTGAATACACGCCTGCTAAAACACCCCTTTCATCAACATAATAACTTGAAAGGTTACCAAAACCATAACCGTTTTGACTTTGTGAATAAGTTGCTGATTCACCTGCATTACTTTGAATTGAATTATCTTCTTTTACAACAGGCTTTGTGTAAGTGCTAAGTTCAGTTGCATTTGCAGGAGTTGCGGCACTATACACACTAAGGTCAATATTTGTTCCATTGCTTTCATTATAAATTTGTGCCAATAACGCGTCTCTGTCGCCTGCTGTTGCAGGAGTAAGAATATATTCAAAAGCAGATTGATCGACTATAGGAAGATTTGCAGCACTGATAAAGTCAGTTGCAGTTACAGAATCAGCTTGTGCCAATGCCGCGTTGCCTGCAACACCTGCAGGGAATGCACTTGATCCTGAGATATCAGCAATTGTTGCAACACCGTTTATATAATCACTGAAAGTAAATGGAATTGTATTACCGCCACCATCAGTTCTTGTGAAGCCTTCGGCATCCCAAGCATTTTGAGCATTGTCAAGAGCTGAATTTATTGTTCTTGCAACAGATGAATCATATACAGTTGCAGAAGTGTCGTCATTATTGAGCAAGAAATAATCAGGGCCTGTTCTTGCTTCATCAGGGTTATGAGCTTCATTGAAAGTATATGCAGGAACTGTCAAATCAGCCAAACTTCCGTTTGCAGGCGACCAAGGCGAATCAATATTTGAAGCTTTTAAGCCAAAGTTTAATTCGATACCATAATCATCGCCTTTCGTTGAACCTGAAGTTTGTGCATCTAAAATACCTGTGAAGTTTGCCACAACAACAGGATATCCATTTGCTGAAACTTCGGCTGCTTGCCACATTTCTAAATCTTCAGGACTGGTTACTTGCACATCAGAAGTAATATAATTGCCTAAAGCATCTGTTTGATAGCCACCCGGATTTGCCGGATCTGGCACGTAACCGTTTGTATTCATTGTTGGAACAAATTTAAACTCACCGCTTGCTTGATCCCAAACTTCTGCAAAGCTACTTGGATCAGATTCAGGTGTGGAATCACCCAAAAAAGTATAGCAAGATTGGTTTGAAGCCTGCCCGGCTGAATCAAAAGAGATTGTTCCCGCTGCAAGAATACCGGCATTTTTAGTGCTTGACATATCAATCAATTCACCGCCTGCTGGGTGGTTAGGATCAACATTCCAGAACTGCCTTTTGTCTTCAGCAGGATCCATAGTTACAATATATTCCCACATTGTGCCGCCATTTTCGCCGCCTTCATAACTGTTTGAATCGATTTTATCATAATAAACAGTAACTTTATGTGTTACACCGGCTTCGTCATACACGTCCATAGTTGTTTGATAAGAATAACCTTCCATCGGAATTGGAGGTGTATCTTCAGTTGCAGGTGGCTGAGTGCCATCCCAACGTTCCATAAGGCCTGCAAATGGGTTTGTATTATTTGGGCTATTGTCTGAACCTTTATCCATTGATAAGTTAGGAATAAAGTCCATATAAGTTGTTGCAAATGGTTGCACAGTCCAAGCATCTAATTTTACGTCTTGCGGTGAACCTGTTCCTAAAATAGCTGATTGATTATCACCTGCATCAGCAGATAAACCACCTGTGGCTCTAATAATGCCGCCTGTGTTTTCAATCTTCCAACCTTGAAGGATATAGTTATTAGGATCTTCTAAGTTTCCTTCTTTGTCAAATGTGAAGTTACCCGCACGAGTATAATACATTTGATCGGTGCCGGGTTGACGAACTTGGAAAAAGCCCGAACCATTGATTGCTAGATCAGTCGGGTTTGTTGTGCTTTCATACGCACCTTGAGTAAAAGATGTAATAATTGTTTGAACTTGCGTTCCGTGTCCAACTTGGTTTAAACCACCGTTGTTGTATTGGTCAACATACATAAGATCTGAAAAGTCCATTCTTTGAGACTTGAATCCGATTGTGTTTACGTTTGCAATGTTGTTACCAATAACGTTCATTTTTTCGCCGTGGGCTAATAGGCCTGATACGCCTGTCCACATACTTGAAGTTACACTCATGGTTCCCTCCCTAGAGTATACCGTCATCTCACATGACTATTATTATTTTTTTATTCACGGAAGTTTTTTCCGCTTTTTTCAATATGCTTACTATAAAGCAAATTGCGTGCCAAAACTTTTATAGAAAAAAATTCTATAAAATCAGCTCGTTAGATACGGATATACTTTTTTATAAAAGGGAAAATCTTGCACTTAAACTTTTTTAGGCAAGCAGAGAGGTAAATTAATATTGATACTTCGCTTTATATTTTTTCAGTAAATACACAACAAATATAAAGGATAAAAATTCAGCCAAAGGCACGGCAAGCCACACACCCAAAAGCCCTATAATATGCGGCAGGGTTAATAAGGCAGTTGAAATAAAAACAAAAGTACGCATAAAGGAAATCACTGCAGAAATTTTGCCATTTGAAAAAGCAGTGAAAAACGCAGAGGTGAAGATGTTTATTCCTGAAAACAAGAAGCCCAAAGCAAAAATTCTTAAGCCAAAGTTTGCAAGGCTGTGCACATTTGTTCCATAAGGAACAAAAACTGCCACTAAATCAGGGGCAAATATTTCAGCCATTAAAAGCACCAACGTTGCAAAAACACTGATAAGATAGAGGCTTAGCTTAAATAATCTTTTGATATTTTTGTAGTTTTTGCAACCAAAATTATAGCTTAATAAAGGAGCAACTCCACTGCTATAACCTATGAAGATTGCAGCAAGGATGAATTGCGAATATAAAATAACTGTGATTGCTGCAACGCCATCTATACCGGCAAGACGCATAGTTGTTGTATTAAATAAATAGGTTGTGATAGCAGCTGCAATGTTTGAAACCATCTCTGATGAGCCGTTTATCATGCTTGAAAAAAGCATTTTAAAGCGGATTTTTGGCTTTACAAAAGTAAGGGGAATACCTTTAACATGAATAAAACAATATAAACCATACAAAGCGGCAAAAAGCTCCCCTATTCCTGTGGCAAGTGCCGCTCCTTTTAATTCCAAACCCAAAAGAGCTATAAAAACATAATCAAGAATAATATTTATTATGCCCGCAACAAAGGTAAGGATGAAGGCTCTGTCCGGCTTTCCGGATACAAGTAAAAGATATTGAAAAAGCACTTGAAAAAGCAGGGCAGGAAAAAATAAAGCATGCACAAAAAGATAGTCATGGCAATATTGATAAATTTCTTCACTTGCACCCAATAAATAAATAATTTCTTCAAGATAAAGTAAAGTAAGGCTGACAAAAGCTATGCCGATGCAAAGTGTTGAAAGCACTAAAGATGTAAAATCTTCTTTTGCTTCTTTTAATTTTTCTTCGCCAAGTTTTATAGCACAAATTGCCCCGCCGCCTGTTCCAAACATAATGCCGATTGACCAACAAAGCATGATTGCGGGATAGGGAATATTTATAGCAGAAAGCCCTTCAGACCCAACATAGCGGGCAACAAAAACACCGTCCACCATAACGTAAAAAGACATAAAAAGCATAAGCAAAATACTTGGCAGAGTGTATCTAAGCAAAGATTTTAGATTAATTTTCATGTCTAAAGCATTCATTTCTACCTTCTTTACATACAAAGTATAGAGCTAAATTTATTTTTTACCTTCATAATCAGCTGAAATATTTTTCTCTAATTGCCAGCGAGTAAGAGCATTATAAGCGGTTTTTCTTCTTGTATGATTGTTTTCGCACAAAAGTTCAAAATGCTCCATACTTTTTGTCCGCTTGGTCAAGCCTGATGAAGGGCATGGGTTTTTCCAAATAGGCAATTCCCAAATCTTAGCTACTTTTATGATATCTTTTTTATCAAGTAAAAGTAAGGGGCGAATCACTTGCAATCTTCCGCCAAAAAAAGGCTCATTCATGCTCATGCCGTCTACTCTGCCGTTTTGGAAAATATTCATAAAGAAATTTGTAATTAAATCGTCGGCATTATGCCCAAAAGCCAAGTGCGTAAGATTATATTCCCCGCAAAGTTGAAACAATCTTTTTCTTCTGAGCATAGCACAGTAAAAACAAGGAGAATTTGAGCGGTTTTCATCACTATGAGCCACAATCCCATGATCCGTAACTTCACAATGCCCTGCTATTCCCTCTTTTGAAAGCCATTCAACAAGCGGTTGATGATTTGTTTTATCAAAGCCTGCATTCACATGCAAAGCCATAAATTGAAAATTAAAAGGCACAATTTTCTGCCTTTCTTTCAAGATTTTTAAAAGAGAAAAGGAATCAACCCCGCCTGAAACAGCAACGCCAACCCTTGCTCCTTCATGCACCATACCTGTTTGATGCATGGCTTTCCCAGCAACTTTTATACATTTTTTTTCTATATATTTCATAAATCTCTTAAAAATAAAGGGAAACCTTTAAAAAAGGTTTCCCCCTTATAAAATGATAATTATTAATTATTCCTTACAAAATCAATCAAAATTCTTGCACCAAAGCCGGTTCCCCCTTTAGGGCAAAGAGGTGTTGCCGCTGAAGCAAAATTGGGACCTGCTATATCAATATGTGCCCATGCTTGACTTTCTTCAATAAATTGCTCAATGAACACAGCCGCAGTTAAAGCACCGCCATAACGAGGGCCTGCATTATCTAAATCCGCAAAAGTACTTTCGATTTTTTTGAGCATATGCGGCCAAAGCGGCATTCTCCATAAAATTTCGCCCACATTTTTAGAAGATTTCATAAGCTTATCGTGAAGATCTTCATTGTTTACAAAAAGCCCTGCAGCTTCTAAGCCCAAGGCAACAGCACATGCACCTGTTAATGTTGCGATATCTATAATAATTTCAGGTTTATATTCTTTTTGTGCATAAGCTAATGCATCAATAAGAACCAAACGGCCTTCTGCATCAGTATTGGTGATTTCAACAGTTTTACCATTAAAAGCCTTTACAATATCACCCGGTTTCACAGCATTTCCGTCCGGCATATTTTCAGCACAAGCAAGTACGCCGATAATAGGACGATTAGGTTCTTGAACAAATTGCCCTTGCCCCAAGGCTTCAAAAAGCCCCAAAACATCTGCTGCTCCTGACATATCTGTCTTCATTTCGTCCATACCGCTTGAAGGCTTTAGGCTTATGCCGCCTGTATCAAAAGTTATGCCCTTTCCAACAAAAACATAAGGGTTTTCATGCTTGCAATCTTTTGGTGTGTATTCCAAGAAAATACAACGCGGCGGATTTACAGAACCTTTGCCAACTGCCAAGAAAGAATTCATGCCAAGTTCAGCCATTTTATTTTCGTCAAGAACACTGTATTTAAATTTATATTTTTTTGCAATTTCTTCTGCTTTTTGGGCAAAAGCAACAGGTGTAAGGTCGTTTGCTGGCATATTAGCCAAATCTCTTGCCAAAGCAAGGCCTGAATAATTTGCTTCTGCTAAGCGTGCCGCTTTTTGAATAGGATCTGCTACATGACGATCAGAAATTAAAAGCGAAAGAATTTTGGGGCTTTTTTCCTCATTTTCTTCATCTTTTGATTTATACACTGTATATTCATAAAGCCCTTGCAAAGAAGCTGTGCACACTTCTTCAATAAGATATTCAAAACTGCAATTTTTTTCTTTTAATTCAGCTTCAAGGTTTTTCACGGAAGAAATATCAAGGCCAATATGCTCTAAATCCATTTTTTTACAAGCTTTTATTCCATTTGCAATGGCATCACGAACAGTTTCTATGCTAAGCTTTTCTTTTTTACCCAAACCTATAGCCAAAGCCCTTGAAATATCATTATCTTTATGCCCGTAAAAAAAAGCATTAGTTTTTGCTTTTGCTTTAAAATCTCTCCATGATGGGGCAATGGCAAGCCAAGGGGCTGCCTCAAAAAGATTTTTATGTTTATTTTCAATATCTTCTATTGTTTCTTCTTGAAATGTAAAGAAAAGTGCCACATCGCATTGCCAGCTATTTTCTGTTTGAAAACGTATTTCCATTTTTATTTATCCTTATATTTTGAAGTGTTATAAAACTTTAAAAAAAGAACAATAAAAGTCTTTATAACAACACTTTTCTAGCATAAAAGTCTTTATCGGTCAAATTTAAGCTTACACTTTATCATTTATAAAAAAACAATGGAAAATCAACTATATCATTTATTGCTTTTAAAATATATTTGACTTTTAATCTAAAATACTCTATTGTTATAATGATTTTTTAATTTTATTACTATTGAAATCAATGAGGTTCCTATGGCTGAACACGATTTTTCCCTTGCTCCTGAAGATGATGATATTATAGACTTGTTTGATATTGTAGAAAGCAATACTAAAGATTTAGGCAGTCAACCTTCAAATGAAGATGACATGCTTCAGCAAGCTATTCAAAAAAAACGTGATGAGTTTAATGAGCATATGAACGAAGAAAGCTCTTCTGTGCCACAAGACACTCCTAATGTTGATTTGATGAGTAATTTTGATGACTTATTCAATGAACTTGATTCAGAAAGCAAAGAAGAAGAGCCTTCAGCCGAAAATGATAGCGAGCTTGATGATTTTCTTAAAAATATTTCAAGTGATAACGAACTACATCCTGTTGAAAGCGCTGAGCAAGCCGCAGAAACAACAAAAACCGAAGATTCAGCATATGATGACTTAGATGCACTTTTGAACTCTCAAGATTCACCTGAAGATGAACTAGCCCTCAATGATCTTGACAAATTGCTTGAAAACAAAATACACGATGTCGAAGCCCAAGAACATGCTAAATCTGATGACGAAGAGCTTGATATTACTGACTTAGATGATATTCTAAACCTAGTTGATGGAAATATTGACGAAAATACAGTAAATAATAATACCACAGACAATTTAGATGAGTTTTTCACAGAAACACAGCAAACTGTTGAAATGCAAGAAAAAAATGAAGAAACTAGTTTAGATGACCCTCTTGATTCACTCAACGATTTAGACGCACTTTTTGAAGAAAACAGCTCATCAGCAGAAACAGAGCAAGCTGAAGAAGAAAAAGAAGAAGCCGCTTCTGAATTAGACGACTTGGCTCATGATATTTTGGCTGAAGCAGAAATAGAAAGTGAAGACTCTTTTGAAAGCCCTTCACTTGAAAACTTTGCAAACACTACAGCAGAAATTGACGATATTTTAGAAGCTGCACCTGAAACTACGCATGAATTCATGCAAGAGCAAAGTGATGAACCTCTTCAAGAGCTTTTTGAAGAAAAAAATACAAATTTAGATGAGCCTGAGCAAGAAAAACTTCTTCAAGAAGAAGAAATACAAGAAGAAATTCCACAAAGTGAAACAACTCAAGAAAATGCAACAGATCAAGATGATGAAATTATTGCAGAAGCACCTCTTGCAGAAAATATTCTTGAAACAGCTGCTACAGCAACATTTGCTGCTGTAAGTGCTTCACCTGAACCTTCAAAACCGGCAGAAAAACCAAAACCAAAAATAACAATTAATGTTTCAAAACCTGACAAGAAAAAAATAAAAGAAGAGCAAATTAATAAACTAAGCCAAGGCCTTGAAAAAGAAGAGCTTATTGAGCTTAAACCTGCTGAAGAAGCTGATCCGGAAGATAAGGCTCTGCTTTTATTGAATATGCAAATAGAAGCAGAAAAACAAAAATTTTCACCAAGCACAGATATCTTTTCAGAAAATGCAATTTCTGTAACTCCGCCGGAAATTCCTGAAATAAAAGAAGATAAATCTGCACCAACAGAAAAAAATCCACAAGTAGAGCAAATTATTTCAGATTATAATCTTTTATCCAATGAAGTAACTAGCTTGAAAACTGCTTTGCAGGAAAACCTTGATGACAGTATTACTTTACAAACTGAGGTTGACAACATAAAAGCAGAAGTTGAAATTCTAAAACATGATGTGGAAGAGATTAAAACCTCACTTTCAAGTTCTGGAATTTTAGAATCTGCTGATTTATCGCAAGCAGAAGAAAATTTACATTTAAAAATTGACACCTTTATTATGGATATGTCAGACCGTTTTGATGAGCATACAAAAGGTTTGACTGCCTTTGAACACCGTCTTTTGGAGCTTGAAAAAATGAGCACACAAATGGAAACAAATCTTGCTATAATGAAAGATTATATTGAAATGAATGAAGGCATTAACACACGCTTGAATCAACTTGAAGAAAGTCTTTCAAACCTTGACAGTCTTGTAGCAAGTGCCGCAGCAAAAGTAATTCGTGAAGAAATTATTAACCTTATCAGCCTTGATAGTGAAAAAGAAGAAGAATAATTTATAATAACTTCATTGTGTACTTTTAAAAATACAAATATATCATTTTTCTTAAAATGAAATAAACCCCTTTTCTTTATTGCAGAAAAGGGGTTTATTATATAACTGTGGTTTTTATTTCAAAAAACTATTTTCTATTCAAGCCTTTGGCTCCAATATCTCGCCTAAAGTATGAGTTTTTCATATCAATTTTCAAAACAGCTTCATAGGTTTTATTTTGTGCTTTTTGTAGATTTTCGCCTAAAGCAGTTACGCAAAGCACTCTGCCGCCATTTGATAAAAGAGCATTGTTTTCAATTTTTGTACCTGCTTGAAAAACTTTAACATCAGAATTATTTTCAGCTTTGTCTATGCCTTTTATTTCCATGCCTTTAGGGTAATCTTCAGGATATCCTTTTGCTGAAATCACAACTCCAAGAGCAGATTTTTCACTAAGCTTTAGCTTTGTGCCCTCAAGTTCGCCCTTTGTGCATAATAGAAGAATTTCAACTAAATCAGACTCTAAGCGCATAAGCAGGGGCTGACATTCAGGATCGCCAAAACGCACATTATATTCAATAACTTTTGGCCCTTCTTTTGTCATCATAAGTCCTGCGTATAAAATTCCGACAAAAGGTGTGCCACGCTTATTCATTTCATCTAAAATTGGGTCAACAACAATTTTTCGCACTGCTTCCAACTCTTCGTCCGGCAAGACAGGAGCCGGCGAATACGCGCCCATTCCACCTGTATTCAAGCCCACATCACCTTCATTAATGGTTTTATGATCTTGAGCAGAAGGAAGAGCAAGTGCTGTTTTTCCGTCACAAAAAGCAAGAAGTGAAACTTCTTCACCCACTAAATAGTCTTCAATAACAACCTTTGCACCAGCTGAGCCAAAAGCTCCGTCAAACATATTTTCCAAAGCCGCAACTGCTTCTTCTTTAGAAAAAGCCACAACAACACCCTTGCCTGCCGCAAGCCCATCAGCTTTAATCACAATAGGAATAGGCTTTTGTGCAAGATATTCAAGAGCATCAGCTAAATTATCAAATGTTTCTGCCAGTGCAGTAGGAACTTGTGCTGCCCTCATCACTTCTTTAGCAAAAGATTTACTTGCTTCAAGTTTTGCACACGCTTTCTTAGGGCCAAAACATGGAATATTTTTTTCAGCCAAAGCATCTGCCAAACCAAGTGAAAGTGGAACTTCAGGCCCAACAACAACAAGAGCTATATCTTCTTTTACTGCAAATTCAACAAGTTGCTCAATTTCTGTTTCTTTTATAGCTATGTTTTTAGCGATTTTTGCTGTTCCGCCGTTTCCAGGTGCAACAAAAAGTTCAGTACATTGATTTGATTGCAATAATTTCCAAGCAAGTGCGTGTTCACGCCCGCCTGAGCCAACAAGTAAAATCTTCATAAGCTACCTATACCTTTACGTTTAGTGTTTCTGTAAGAATTTTTACTAATTTTTCTCTTTCTTTGTCTACATCTGCATCAATAAGTGTTTTTTCTTGCGAGCGGAAAGTCAATCTAAAAGTAAGATTATGTTCAACTCAACATATTCAAGATATTTTGTTTTTGCATTTTTCAAAGTATCCACAATATCTTTCATTGCCAAAGATTTTGGAGCAATTACTGTGATATCACGGCGTACCGGTGGATATACAGGTAAAGGTTTGAATTTAATTGTGTTTTGAGCAGATAGCCCACGCAAGGCACAAAGGTTCATTTCCGCATACCAAACATGTTCGCGTGCATTATAAAAATCTGCAATTTCAGGTTTAATTCTGCCCATCACGCCAACAACATTTCCTGCATCTGCTAAGGCAGAACCTTCAAGCTCAATCTTTACTGCAGGGCTTAAATAAGGGTGATTTTTTACTTTTTCGATTTTTGGAAGCGGAAGATGCAAGAAATTGTTAAAGAAAGTTTCAACAATACCTTTTAGATCAGCATATTCAAAGATTTCTTCAGTATGTTTTGGGTGCGGAAAATGCGAAAATCTTTCGCCTGTGAGCAAAACTGCCATTCTTCTTTTTTCGTGCACTGTAGTTTCTGATTGTGAGTCTTGCACAAAAGACTGTGCAATTTCAAAGAGTTTTAATGAAGTATTACCTTGGCCCATATTTACTTTCAAGGCATTTAAAAGCCCCGGCACCAAATCTGTGCGAAGCACATCTTGTTCTGAGGTAAGTGGATTTGCAATGCTTACACGATGATTTTTTTCTATATTGAGTCTATCTAAATCTTCATGCCCAACAAAGCTGTAGCACACACATTCATTCAAGCCCATACCTGCCATAAAATGACGAAGACGAACCAAGAATGGGTGGCGAGTTTCCAATTTTCCGCATTGCTTTAAATCTTTTAATACAGGCGGAAACTCTTCGGGAACTTCATCAACACCATAGCAGCGGATAATTTCTTCTGCCAAATCTGCTTGACGGTAGAGGTCTGCCCTCCAAGTAGGTGCTGTAACCATCCAATTATCTTCATCTTTTTTAGCAACTTCACAGCCCAAACCTTTAAGGGTTTCAAAGGAAAATTCTTTTGAAACATCTACGCCAAGAAGTTCTAAGCATTTAGGATAATTAAAATTAAAAGGTTTTGGTGCTTCCACATAATTTTCAGTTTTCAGCACTTCTTCTCTGCAGGTTGCTCCTGTAAGTTCTTGAATAAGATAAGCACATCTATCACGAGCAAAGTCAACCATTGCTTGATCTACGCCACGTTCAAAACGAAAAGAAGCATCAGAAGAAAGAGAAAGCCTTCTTGCTGTTTTTCTGATAAAAGAAGGATTAAAAACAGCAGCTTCAAGGAAAATTGATTTTGTGTTTTCAGTGGTTTCTGAATTTAATCCACCCATCACACCGCCAAGACCGATTGTTTTGGTTTTATCGGCAATTAAAATATCATTCACTTTAAGCGAGCGCTCTTGCCCATCTAAAGTTGTGTATTTATCATTATCTTTTGCTGAAATTACACAGACAGTATCGCCTTCAATAGTATCTTTATCAAAAGAGTGCAAAGGAAGGCCAAGTTCCATCAAGGCATAGTTTGTTGCATCAACCACATTTGAAATTGAGCGTACGCCAATAGCATTTAGGCGATATTTTACCCACGCAGGTGATGGCCCAACTTTTGGATTATCCAAAACTCTGCCTGTATAGTAAGGGGAAAGATTTTTATCAACATCAAGTTTCAAGCCTGTAGGAGTATTTTCTGTTTTTAGTTCACACTTTGGCATTGTGAGAGGAAGGTTATAAGCCAAGGCAACTTCTCTTGCAAAGCCAAGAACAGAAAGGCAATCTGCACGATTAGGTGTGATGCCTATTTCCAAAACTTCTTTATCAAGGTTTAGGGCATCAACTAATTTTGAGCCAAGTTGAAGTTTTTCTTGCGGCAACACATCGTTTAGTACCATAATTCCATTATGATCTTCTGAAAGTTTTAATTCTCTTTCAGAGCAAATCATGCCCATTGATTCAACGTTTCTGAGCTTTGCTTTTTTGATTTTCATGCCATCAGGCATAGTTGTGCCAACTGTAGCAACAGGCACATATTGCCCTTGCCCTACGTTTGGAGCACCGCACACAATCTGCAATAAATCTTCCTGCCCAACATCAACTGAGCACACTGAAAGTTTGTCTGCCTCAGGGTGTTTATTACATTCTTTAACAAAGCCGATAACAATATGCTCTATATCCTTATAAGGCTCTATAATATTTTCTAATTCTAAGCCAAGCATGGTGAGCTTTGCGCCAAGTTCTTGTGCTGTGCCGGTGTAAGGCACAAATTCTTTTAACCAAGCAAGTGAAAGTAACATATTAAATCCTATTCTAGTCTTAAGCTATAATTATTTTGAAAGTATTTCTTGAGTAGTAAGGGCAATTTCCAATTCTTCATTTGTAGGGAATATCACAACAGGAATTTTTGAAGACTTTGTGGAAATTATACGGGCTATAGAACGCCTTATGAGATTTTCTTCTTGATCTAACTCAATGCCTACAAAAGAAAGATTATCAGTTACGGCTTTACGAACAAATTCATCATTTTCGCCAATACCACCTGTGAAAATAAGCCCGTCAATGCCGTCTAATTCCAGCATATAAGCTCCAAGATATTTGCGAATTTTATGCACAAACATCATGAAAGCAAGTTCTGCATCTTTATTGCCTTTTTGCCTTGCTTCATGCAAATCACGCATATCATTCATGCCGCAAACACCTTTTAAACCTGAACTTTTATTCAAAAGTGTGTCCATATCATCCGGCGAAATATTTTCATTCTTCATTAAAAACAAAGGCAAAGCAGGGTCAATATCACCTGAACGAGTGCCCATCATAAGGCCTTCTAAGGGTGTAAGCCCCATAGTAGTGTCAATGCATTTACCATTTTTCACAGCTGACATTGAACAGCCGTTTCCAAGGTGGCATACAATTAATTTGCAATTTTCAGGCTCTTTCCCTAAAAATTTAGCAGCTTCCCTTGAAACATATTTATGAGATGTGCCATGAAAGCCATAGCGACGAAGATTATATTTTTCAGATAACTCTTTTGGAATTGCATAGGTATAGACATGCTCTTTCATACTTGAATGAAAGCCTGTGTCAAAAACCACAACAGAGGGAAGTGATGGAAAAAGTTCTTCCAAAACTTCAATGCCTGTCAAGTTTGCAGGATTATGAAGAGGGCTTAAAGATGAAAATTCGCGTATAACAGCTTTTATTTCTTCATCAACCAAAGAATCTTTCAAACTTCCGCCCATGACAACCCTATGCCCTGCCGCAAAAATTTCGCTTGCATCTTTGATAACGCCTTTATCGCTTGAGGTGAGCATAGCCATAACATCAAGCATGCCTTCACGATGGTTTGCAAAAGGCTTTTCTATTTTGATTTTTTCTTCCTTATCAGTATCTGGAAAACGCTTATACACAAGGTTTCCCATAACTAATTTTCCGTCTTTATAATCATTTATACGCTCAACTAAACCTGAGCAAAGAGGAGTTTTAGTTTCCATATCAATAAGTTGATATTTAAAAGAGGAAGAACCTGCATTGATCACTAATATTTTCATATAATTGCCTGTAATAATTTTTTTTGGATAAACCCTAACTTCTACGCCATGAATCGCCTAATGAAAATTGAGATAAAAAGCGAACATCATTTTCAAAATTCATACGCAAGTCATTAATGCCATATTTAAGCATAGCAATACGCTCAACACCTAAGCCGAATGCAAAGCCTGTAACCACTTCAGGATCATAACCCACAGCTTCAAAAACAGCAGGATCAACCATGCCGGAACCTAAGATTTCAAGCCAGCCTGTTGTTTTGCAAATTCTGCAAGGTTCACCATTCAAATGCCCTTCGCCTTTGCAACGCATGCACGAAACATCAACTTCCATGCTTGGTTCGGTGAAAGGAAAGAATGAAGGGCGGAAACGAACTTTTGTTTCTTCGCCAAATAAGGTTTTGCACATAGCAGAAAGTATGCCACGTAAGTGTGCTAAGGAAATTTTTTCGCCTACAAGTAAGCCTTCAACTTGGTGAAACATAGGTGTATGCGTAATGTCTGAATCTCTTCTATATACTTTTCCGGGGGCAATAACAGCTAGTGGAGGTGTACGCTCTTTCATAGCTCTTACTTGCATAGGTGAAGTGTGCGTACGCATAAGAATTTTATCCGCAACAAATAAAGTGTCTTGCATATCTCTGGCAGGGTGGTCGTGCGGAAAATTCAAAGTTTCAAAATTATAATAATCTGTTTCTACTTCAGGGCCCACAACAACATCAAAGCCAAAATCTTGTAATACTTGGCAAATATCTTCCATCACAATATTAATTGGATGAATAGAACCATGCCAAGGCTGCCTGCCTTGTGTTGTGTGGTCAAAACTATTTACAAAAGCTTCTTCTTGCTCTTTCACAAGATCTGCTTTTCTTTTTTCCACAGCTTCAGTGATTTTTTCTTTAATAGCGTTCACAGCCTGCCCAAATTGCGGGCGCTCTTCTTTTGAAAGTTGCCCTAATTGGCTCATAAGATCGGCAATTTGCCCTTTACGCCCTAAAAAATCAACCCTAAGCTTTTCAATCCCATCTAATGACAAAACCTGACTAAGCTCATTTTTAAATGATTGAGTCAGGCTATCTAATTTTTCACGCAAATCCATTCACATATCCATTAATTTTAAAAAAGGGTGGCAAATCGCTTTACCACCCTTTTATGTTGCATAAAAATTAAGCGTGTGCTTTTACTTGTTCAACAATTTGAGCAAAAGCTGCTTTATCTCTTACGGCAAGATCTGCAAGCACTTTACGATTAAGTTCGATGCCCGCTTTTTGCATTGCATTCACGAAACGTGAATAGCTCATACCGTGTTCACGCACACCAGCATTGATACGCATGATCCAAAGTTTACGGAACTCTCTTTTCTTTACTTTGCGATCGCGATACGCATAGCATAGTGAACGTTCAACAGCTTCACGAGCTGTACGGTATAGTTTATGGCGGCCAGACCTAAAGCCTTTTGCCATATCCAAATATTTTTTGTGCCTACGATGTGAGGCCATCCCTCTCTTTACACGCATGGATTATCTCCTGTTCTTATTCGCTGAGGCGGAAGGTGTTGCCAAACGAATATCTAAATATTGTACTTGTTAACGTCTTATTCACTTATAATAAGTTTCGTCAAATCCTAAATGATGTTTTGCATACGCAATTGCCTTAGAGGCAATTATGCATAAGGCATCATTCTTTTAACAGCCGCTTCGTTTGTTTTGTCA